>CBFGOI010000151.1:0-8603 GCA_965650335.1 uncultured Pedobacter sp.
TGCAATATCAGTTGTTAACGGACCAAGCGTGTAGAAAGGTGCTTCATGGCACTCTTCCAACTGCTTATCCATATTCTCTTTAATTAAATGCATCGGCACGTGACCGGGACCTTCAATCATTACCTGGATATCATGCTTCCATGCAACTTTGGTTAATTCGCCCAGAGTTTCTAACTCGCCGAACTGCGCAGCATCATTTGCATCTGCAATAGAACCCGGACGCAATCCATCGCCTAAAGAGAAAGAAACATCATAAGCCTTCATAATCTCACAAATTTCTTCAAAATGCGTGTACAAGAAGTTTTCTTTATGATGAGCCAGACACCATTTTGCCATGATAGAACCACCACGGGAAACAATTCCTGTTAATCTTTTCGCCGTAAGCGGAACATAACGCAATAAAACACCTGCATGGATAGTGAAATAATCCACACCCTGTTCTGCTTGTTCAATCAGCGTATCTTTAAAAATCTCCCAGGTTAAATCTTCAGCTTTTCCATTTACTTTTTCAAGTGCCTGGTAAATAGGAACGGTTCCAATGGGCACAGGTGAATTCCTGATGATCCACTCGCGTGTTTCATGAATATTTTTACCTGTTGACAGATCCATTACGGTATCGGCTCCCCAACGGGTGGCCCAAACCATTTTTTCAACTTCTTCTTCAATACTCGAAGTAACTGCCGAATTTCCAATATTGGCGTTAATCTTCACCAGGAAGTTACGGCCAATAATCATCGGTTCAGATTCAGGGTGATTGATATTTGCAGGAATAATAGCGCGGCCAGCTGCGATCTCTTCGCGTACAAATTCCGGAGTAATGAACTTCGGCGTTCTCGCACCAAAATTATTTCCAGGGTGCTGATCCCAAAGAGAATCGGATGCTTTAAAGCGTTCCTCTAATAACTGGTTCTCACGAATGGCTATATACTCCATTTCGGGAGTGATTATTCCTTTTTTTGCATAATGCAATTGCGTCACATTTTGACCGGCTTTTGCGCGAAATGGATTTTTAATATGCTGAAAGCGTAATTCATCCAACTTCGTGTCGTTCTTTCTTACTTGTCCGTATTCCGAACTGATAGACGGAAGCGCTTCAACATCTCCGCGGTCTAAAATCCATTGCTCACGGATGCGCGGTAAACCTGCCTTTACATCAATTTGAACATTTGCGTCGGTATATGGACCACTGGTATCGTAAACAGCTACTGATGCGTTTTTTTCAGTTTTACCGTTGAACTTATCCACAGTATCACTTAATGAAATTTCACGCATAGCCACTTTTATATCGTGAATTTTACCAGGAACATAAATCTTACCTGAATTAATAAAAGGACCGGTACTAATGGTTTGTTCTCCTGGAACGATTTCTTTTTTCATGAGATCTTTTTGATTTTTATCCGCCTTGAGTAGCACGTATGATGGTAATTTTATCAGCAGATTCAACCTGATAGGTATTCCATTCGGATTTTGGAACAACAGAATTGTTCACAGCGACAGCAATTCCCTTTTTGTCGAGGAAATCTTGTTGCATTAAAACATCGCTTAATGTTGCTAAGCCTGATAAAGAAACCGGTTGATTGTTGATAAAAGCCTCCATAAATGCAGAATTATAACTTCAGGAGGTGTCATCAGAAAGATGAGTTTCGCTTTTCCTTACGCCAGTATTACCTGGTTCAAGTTATGAGGGTATGTCTCAGCCTGTTCGGCACCCCTAAAGTTGCTGTAAATGTAGAAGGTTTTTATTAAGAATTCAAATACTATTAAGAATAATTTGAAAAATAAAAGAAATTTATCACAAAGCAATGACTTTCCATAGCAATACAGACATAAAACATTCCGATATTGGACTTAAAGTCTCTATTCCTTGAAAATTACTGCATCAAACATTGATTAAACCTCGTTAGTAACCGAAACAAATCGTCATGTTCGGTTAAAGGCAAAGTTTCTGAGCGATCATAAATATCATGGTACGCCCGGATTCCACCCATCGTATAGATAAAGAACGATGGAACTCCCTTCTCGGAAAACCAATAATGATCACTATTGGCCGCTTTCCCCCGGGAGTTAATCTTCGCGAGATACTTAAACTCATTGTTTAGTTGATTTAGCAAGGCAAATTCTTTTTTATACTCCGTTGCATTTACTACCGTTATGCCCTCCTCTCCTGTTCCGGCAAGATCGGTATTGACCAGGAAACGGATCTTTTTCAAATCAACGAGTGGATGCTCTGTAAAAAACTTTGAACCCAATAAACCGGCCTCTTCCCCAGAAAACGCTACAAAAACCAAAGAATACTTTTGAGGATTCGCTGCGTAAAATTTCGCAAGGCGCAACATTAAAGCTACACCACTGGCATTATCATTGGCCCCGGGAAAATACGTATGTCTTCCCATTCCACCCAAATGATCGTAATGTGCGGTAATCACAATCATGGAATCAGGATTAACTGTTCCTTTAACTATTCCGCAAACGTTGTAGGATTTAAAATTATCGATCAGTTGATTCTCAACCTTTAGCTTAATTTTGTTAAGATCAGTTTTTATAGCTTTTTTATTAATCAATACGGAAGTGTAATTTGCTACCTCCTGCGAAACCGACCACGTTAGCTTATCCTCCAGGGAAACTATAATTTGATTTTCGCTGCTCACAAAATGCAAACTGTCTTTTTTTATAAGATGTGATCGTGTTTTTACGCCTTGGCTTTCAGGAGAAATTATAAAATCTTTTCCGGGACAAAGCTTGCTGCCATTTATCCAAACTTCCATTTTTCCAGGAAAGGTATTTACGGGAAATGAGAACTCCTGAAGAAATGAGCTGTCACTTAGGGGCTGTAAGCCGTAAGCTTGAAATTCACGGCTTAAAAATCTGGCAGATTTTCCTACTCCGTCCTTGGTATATCCGCGTCCCCAGAAATAAGATGACGTTAACGTGTCGACCATTTTGCGGGCAAAGGAAATATCCTGAGCAAAAGATAGCTTGGTGATACATGCAAACAGAAGTACAAAATAAATTTTCATGCCTGGCTAATTTAAGTTTTGAAAACTTAACAAAAAAATAAAGCTCCTGATGGGCAGGAGCTATATTTAACTAACCAATTATAAACCTAGCTGTAGGGGAAGGAATCGAACCTTCAAGGAGTGGTTATCCCGTTACCGGATTTCCCAGATTCTCCGCCACCGAGACAAGGAGGTGTGTCTGCCAGTTTCACCACCCTACAGTTTGAAGCGATTTTTTAACGAATCGATAACACAAAGGTAAAGCCATCAATCAAACATTACAAGTATTTTAAATCAAAATCATAATTTTTGCAACTATCGCAATACGTTATCTTTTTTTTAAAAAAATCATAAAAGACCTTTTGCGACAGCCCTCAGCTTTACAATTTTCTCAATCTGTGAAAGAATAATTTTACATTTTCTTAACGATTGTCATATGCCCGTTATATCCGAATCATTAATTTATTTATCATCTTAAACTAAGTAAATTGCGCCAAATTTTAAACATGGCAAAAGTTTCAATTAACATCACCACCGGTTCTATTCAAAAGGAAGATATTATTGTAGGTATTGATTTGGGTACGACAAACAGCCTTGTTGCATTTATAAACCCCGAAGGCAACGCCCAAGTTATAAACGACACAGGGAAAGGTGTTCTTGTGCCTTCGATTGTACATTTCAATAAGGATGGCAGTGTGGTAGTTGGAAATGAGGCGCGTCAGTTTTTAATTAGCGACCCACAAAACACTATTTTTTCGGTGAAGCGCTTATTGGGTCGTTCTTACCACGATATCGAAAATTATAAAGATTTCTTTTCCTACAAAGTAATTGATGATAATACAGAAAGTCTTGTAAAAATCAAAGTGGGCGATCGGTTTTATACGCCGATAGAGCTTTCGGCAATGATTCTTAAAGAGCTGAAAGACCGTGCAGAACATGCGCTTAAAACACCCGTAAACCGGGCGGTAATAACCGTTCCGGCTTATTTTAACGACAGTCAGCGGCAAGCTACCCGTGACGCGGGAAAACTTGCAGGCTTGGATGTGTTGCGAATTGTGAATGAACCCACAGCTGCAAGTCTGGCATATGGCATCGGCTTACATCCAGATGAGGAAAAAACCATCGCTGTTTACGATTTAGGCGGAGGGACATTTGATGTATCCATATTAAAAATCCAGAACGGCATTTTTGAAGTGTTGTCTACTAATGGAAATACATTTTTAGGCGGTGATGATTTCGACCGTGCGATCGTAAATTATTGGATCGAGCAGAACAAACTTAACCCTAATGAAGTAACCTCAAATTCGGAGCTCACTCAGGGTCTTCGTTTAAAAGCAGAAGAAGCAAAAAAAGCGTTAAGTACACAAAATATTTATACGGGCGAAGTGGGCAATATTCCTTGTGCTATCACCCGTCAAACCTTCGAAGAACTAATCGCTCCGAAAGTAGAAGAAACTATTCAGGCATGTAAACATGCACTCTCTGATGCGGGACTTACTATTTCGGATATAAATGAGGTGATCATGGTAGGCGGCTCAACCCGTACCCCATTTGTAAAAAAATCCATTTCCAAATTCTTTCAAAAACCTGTTCATGACACCATTAATCCGGATGAAGTGGTTGCCCTTGGTGCAGGTATTCAGGCTGATATTTTAGCCGGCAATCGTAAAGACATTCTTTTACTTGATGTAACGCCCCTTTCCCTCGGCATCGAAACGATGGGTGGATTGATGGATGTCATTATTCCGCGAAATTCTAAGGTACCAACAAAGGCTGGAAGACAATACACCACATCGATAGACGGGCAGGTTAACATGAAAATTTCTGTCTATCAGGGCGAACGTGATTTGGTTAAGGAGAACCGTAAACTCGCAGAATTTGATTTAAAGGGAATCCCTGCCATGCCTGCAGGCTTTCCGAAGGTCGACATTAATTTCCTGCTAAATGCTGATGGTATCTTAAGAATCCAGGCTGTGGAATTACGATCAGGCGTCAAACAGGAAGTGGATATTAAGCCAACTTATGGCCTAACTGATCAGGAAGTTGAAAAAATGCTATTTGATTCCATTACACATGCAAAAGAAGATGTTACACAACGCATGATAATTGAAGCGCGTACCGAAGGCGAGCAAATGGTATATACAGCTGAAAGATTCATCGAAAAAAACAAACAATACTTCTCGATCGAGGAAATAAGTAAAACGCAAGAATTCATCCAAGCACTTAAGGAAGCTTTAACGTCAGGCGATAAAGATTTGATCCATAAAAAGATCGACGAATTAAATGAGTTCACCCGTCCCTTTGCTGAGCGTTTAATGGATCAGGCAATTGGACAGGCGATGAAAGGCAAAGCAATTGAATAATTCTATTGATCAGACTATCTTCCTTTATGATATACAGAAAGCTGAAAAATAACCCTCAGTTTCTATTCTAATGAGGATAGCAATCTGTATTTTCGCCGCATCTTGATAGAACTACTTTCATACACGTTCAATCCCTCCGAGGTTTTAATGATCGGATGTGTTGCTCTCCTTACCGGGATGTCGAAAACAGGCATTCAGGGCGCAGGAATGTTGTCTGCGCCCTTACTCGCTTTAGTTTACGGAGGTCAAAATTCAAGTGGAATAATTCTTCCGATGCTAATTGTTGCCGACGCATTTGCTGTTTGGTATTATCACAGGCACGCATCATGGAAACATCTTAAGCTTTTATTTCCCTGGGCGGCTTTAGGCATCATCGCCGGAACCTTTATCGGGGTTTATATTGACGATAAAGCTTTCAAAATGATTATGGCGGCGACCATTTTCATCAGCATTCCATTAATGATATGGCTCAAAAAAGGACATAAAGATGATATCCCGAAAACCGGCTGGTTCTCAGTTTCAACTGGCATAGCAGGAGGCTTTACTTCAATGGTGGGAAACTTAGCGGGAAGTGTGATGGCTGTATACCTGCTGGCTGCACGCTTACCCAAAAATGTGTACATCGGCACTACAGCCTGGTTTTTCCTGGTGATAAACTGGGCAAAGGTCCCTTTTCACATTTTCAGCTGGCATACAATCACATTAAAAACAGGTTTATTGGCTTTAATTGTTACTCCGATTATTCTTCTGGGTGCCTTTCTCGGAATATTTATCATTAAAAGAGTCCGCGAAGAGAATTATCGTTGGTTTATCATTGTTATGACTATTGTTGCAGCATTCTCTATGCTTTTTTAGGGGATTGTGCCTTCTTCTTTCTTTCGTTTTTCAAATAACTCAATAACACTTTTTCATCGATCGTCAAACCTGTATCTACAACAGCAGGAACAACTTTTTTAACCTTCTTCAAATAAGGATAAAGCGTTCCACTCTCGTATGAATCTATCAACGGAGGAAACACATAATATTTTTTACAAACTGTGCGGGTGTTTCCCAGTCTCGACGATACCTCATCAAGCATGGCAACCGTAATTTTTTTTCGCTTAGACTCTAAATCTGTGAATTCGTATTGTGAGTAAATTTTTAAGGCTTCTAACGTTCCAAACCATGTTCTGAAATCTTTGGCAGTAAAATCGCAATTCGTTATTTCTTTGATATACCGGTTAATCATACCCGAATCGATCGATTTTCTTTCACCACCCGGTGTATAGTATTGAAAGAGCTCCTGGCCCGGAATATCCCGACATTTTTTAACCAGTTTGGCAAGAGTCCGGTCATTGAGATCGATATCATGCATTACTCCTTTTTTACCCTTAAAGGATAGCGTCATTGAACTACCTTCAATTTTTATATGTTTATCCCGAAGCGTACTCAATCCATACGAGCCATACAGTTGTTTATAAGATTCATTCCCTATTCTGATAAGCGTTTTTTCCATCAGGCTAACTGATATGGCAAGCACTTTTCGCTCGTCCAGCTCTCGCCTTCTCAGATCTTTCCGAAGGTTTTTTCTAAATTCCGGTAGCTTTTTACCAAATTCTAAAAGTCTGTAGAACTTATTTTCATTTCTCGATCTGGCCCAGTCATGATGGTAACGATATTGCTTCCGTCCGGCCTGGTCGATTCCAGTCGCCTGCAAATGAGCATTGTGCTTAGGTGCTATCCACACATTTTGCCAGGCTGGCGGCAGGACGAGTTTCTTAATACGCTCAAGAATTTTAGGGTCTGTAAGTTCTTCCCCTTTATGGTTTAGGTATACGAAAGTATCCTTGACGATAATTCTCGTAATACCTGGACTTGAATCACTAACATAAATCAGGTTATTTTCTTCGAGCAGGATCTCTGTATCACTCATGCTCAAATAAAACAATCATGACAAGAAATGTTTGTTCAGGAAGGTATTTAAAGACTTATTGAATTCCGTTGCATTTTCCAGATTTGGCAAATGGCCGGACGCTGAAATAATCTGTAACTCAGCATGTTTAATACCCTCTGCTAACTGGGTCGTTTGCCCTTCTGACACCAGTTTATCATCCTCTCCTCTTATTATTAAAGTAGGTACTTCGATAAGCGAAAGAGAATCAGATGTATCTGTTCGTGAGGCTAATGCCAGCAGAGTCGAACATATTGTCTTATCCTCGGTTCTCATGATTAGCTCCCGAAGGAAATCCACAGTAGCAGGTTTTTTACTCAATGTTTCTGCAGCAAAAACGTTTTTAACAAAGCCCTCTGTAAAATCACGCTTAGCCCCACCAACAATCTGTTCGATAGAGTTGAAGCGCTTCATTTTAACTTCATTAGTGTCCGCTATGCAATTCGTGTCACATAAAATGAGTCCTTTAATACACCTCATCGACAACTGAGCAGCTCTCAGAGCAATATAACCGCCCATTGATATGCCGCAAAGCACACAATTATCAAGGTTAAGGTTTTCAACTAAGGCTAGAAGATCTTTAGCGAACAGATCAATACTAAAAAATGAGTGATCAGAGGAACTCTCGCCAAAACCGCGAATGTCGTAAGCTATACCGTTAACTCCATCCGGAAGTGATTCCAATTGTTCTCTCCAGATGGTTTTATCAAAAGGAAATCCATGGATAAATAGTATCGTTACAGCAGGGCTTGTAGATTGTTTTGACAGATAAGAAACTGATATATTATTTACCTTAGTGCTTAGATGTTCCATAAACACTAAAGTAGGTTTTACCAAAGAAAGTTTACTATCCGGTAGCTTTTTCTGCTTTTTGATCTGATCATGAAGGTTAACAGGACGTTAAAGAACAGGCAGATTAGAAACAGGATGCCTATTAAGGTGAAATTCCCTAAAAAACGCAAGGATAGCGCCACATAAATCATTATGATATGAAATCCCATAAGGATCAATGTGCTTTGCAAATGCGAGAATCCCATATGCAACATGCGGTGATGAACATGATTTCTATCTGCTACAAATGGCGAACCTGTTTTGATAGTACGCAGCGTGAAAACCCTGATAGCATCGAATATGGGTCCGATTAATATCGCAACCGCAATGGAAGGTGCAGAGCTGTAAAAAACAACATTTGTACCGCTTACCTTGTTTAGCTCTATAAATTTAATTGATAGAATAATAGAAACAAATCCCAATAACAGCGACCCTGTATCGCCCATAAAAATTTGAGCAGGCGTGATGTTAAAACGTAAAAAG
>CBFGOI010000152.1:0-8493 GCA_965650335.1 uncultured Pedobacter sp.
CAGATGGCGGGTAACCTAACCGGTCAGGTGCGTAACATTGCCGAGGTAACAACAGCGGTGGCCAAAGGTGACCTTTCCAAGAAAATCACGGTGGACGTTAGAGGGGAGATGCTCGAGCTGAAAAATACGATCAATACGATGGTGGATCAGCTGAACTCGTTCGGATCTGAGGTAACCCGTGTGGCGAGAGAGGTAGGTTCTGAAGGACAGCTGGGTGGTCAGGCAAACGTACCGGGCGTAGGTGGTACCTGGAAGGATTTAACCGATTCGGTAAATAAGATGGCCGATAACTTAACGTCTCAGGTGCGTAACATTGCCGAGGTAACAACGGCGGTGGCAAAGGGTGACTTATCGCGGAAGATTACGGTAAACGCCAAAGGTGAGCTTTTGGAGCTGAAGAATACGATCAACACGATGGTGGATCAGCTTCGTGGTTTTGCATCGGAGGTAACCCGTGTGGCACGTGAGGTAGGTTCGGAAGGGCAGCTTGGAGGTCAGGCGAACGTACCGGGTGTGGATGGTACCTGGAAAGATTTAACAGACAGTGTAAATAAAATGGCCGGTAACTTAACGGCCCAATTAAGAAATATAGCGGATGTATCCATCGCGGTAGCAAATGGGGATTTATCCAAAAAAATCACGGTCGATGTGCGCGGAGAAATTCTTCAGCTAAAAGAAACCATTAATACGATGGTGGATCAGCTGAGAGGTTTCGCATCCGAGGTAACCCGTGTGGCCAGGGAGGTAGGTACGGATGGAAACCTGGGTGGGCAAGCCTTTGTACCGGGAGTAGCCGGAACCTGGAAAGATTTAACTGACTCTGTAAATCAGATGTCATCCAACTTAACATCTCAGGTGCGTAACATTGCCGAGGTAACGAAAGCGGTGGCATCTGGTGACCTTTCAAAAACGGTAATCATCGACGTAAAAGGGGAGATGATGGACTTGAAGAATACCATCAATACGATGGTGGATCAGCTGAACTCCTTTGCATCCGAGGTAACTCGTGTGGCGAGGGAGGTAGGTACTGAAGGTAAACTGGGTGGACAGGCGCACGTAAAAGGTGTGGGTGGTACCTGGAAAGATTTAACGGATTCGGTGAACCAGATGGCGTCCAACCTTACGGTACAGATTCGCGGTATCTCTAAAGTAGCGACATCGGTGGCGAAAGGTAACTTGAAGCAGCGGCTATCGATTAATGCTTTAGGTGAGGTGGCCCAGCTAACGGATACTATTAACGAGATGATTGATACCCTGGCGGTATTTGCCGAACAGGTAACAACGGTGGCTCGTGAGGTGGGTGTACAAGGACGTTTGGGTGGACAGGCAAGTGTACCCGGCGCATCAGGAACCTGGAAAGATTTGACCGAGAACGTGAATCAGCTGGCACAAAACTTAACTGTTCAGGTACGTTCAATCTCTGAAGTAGCATCGGCGGTAACCAAGGGTGACTTAACCCGAACCATTCGTGTGGATGCAAAAGGAGAGCTCGAGGCCTTGAAGGATACAATTAACCAGATGATTGCCAACCTGAAAGGAACGACCTTACGTAACCACGAACAGGATTGGTTAAAATCCAACCTTGCTAAGTTTGCACAAATGCTTCAGGGACAGCGCGATAGAAATGCGGTTGCAAATAAAGTACTTTCCGAGCTTGCAGAACTGGTAAACGCCCGTTACGGAGCATTCTATATTCTTGAACAGCCTGAAGGTAAAGAAGAACCTAAACTTATATTGTTTGCCGGTTATGCGCAGGATAGCCGAAAAACGATCAATACAGAGTTCTTATTAAGTGAAGGTTTGGTAGGCCAGTGTGCTACAGACAAGGAGCGCATTCTTCTGACAAATGTGCCTGTAGATTATCTTCAGATAAATTCAGGAATTGGCAGCGCTGCACCTTCAGCACTGGTAATTCTGCCGGTATTGTTTGAGAATAATGTTAAGGCGGTAATTGAATTAGCATCATTTGATAACTTTAGTCCGACCCACTTAGACTTTTTGGATCAATTAACAGAGAGTATTGGTATCGTACTAAACAACATCGAAACAAATACTCGTACAGAGGAACTTCTTTCTCAGTCGCAATCCCTTTCGGGAGATTTAAAGGCTCAGCAGGAGGAGTTAAGACGTGCGAATGACGAGCTACACGATAAAGCACAACTTCTTGAAAAACAAAAAGAAGAAGTAGAGCAGATTAACAAGGAGGTTGAGGAAGCAAGAAGATCACTGGAAGAAAAAGCAGAACAGCTTACATTAACTTCTAAGTATAAGTCCGAATTCCTTGCAAACATGTCTCATGAGCTAAGAACTCCGCTAAACAGTTTGTTGATTCTTGCGCAGCAGTTGTTTGAGAACCATGAAGGCAATTTAACAGAAAAACAAATCAGGTATGCCAAAACTATCCACTCTTGTGGTGATGACCTGATCCAATTGATTAACGATATTCTCGATCTGTCGAAAATCGAATCCGGGGTTATTTCGGCGGATATTATGCCGGTTAGCTTCCGGGAGATCGCCTCTTTCGTAGAGTCGACGTTCAAACCTATCTCTGAAACAAAGAATCTTATTTTTGACATTGATGTTGATGACTCCTTACCAGAGATAATGGAGACGGATATTCAGCGTTTGAATCAAATTTTAAAGAATTTACTTTCGAATGCCTTCAAATTCACCGAAAAAGGCAGCATTAAATTAAGAATTCAGCGGCCGAAATTAAGTCAGAATAATCCATTAAAAGGAATTGATGAAGTAATAGCCTTCTCTATTGAAGATTCCGGAATTGGTATCAGTAAAAAAACTCAAGGCATTATCTTTGAAGCCTTCCAGCAGGCCGAAGGTTCAACGAGTAGAAAATACGGTGGTACAGGTCTTGGACTTTCCATCAGTAAAGGTTTTGCAGAACTTTTAGGAGGAACAATTACTGTAGAAAGTGAGCTTGGAAAGGGTAGTACCTTTACACTGTTCCTGCCGCTTAAATATCAGGAAGGAACCAAGCAGATTTCAGAACATTCTGTACCTTATATGACGGCTGTTAATAAAGCCAATATGACGGCCGAGATTATCGAACCGATGATCGATGACGACAGACACAATATTCAGGCACCCGATCGGGTTATTCTGGTAATTGAAGATGATTTACGGTTTACCAAAATTATGATCGATAAAGCTCACGATTTTGGCTTGAAAGCGATTGTAGCAATAAATTATCTTGAGATCTTTGATAGTATTCAGAATTATCAGCCAATTGCTATTACCCTGGATGTAAATATGCCTGAATCCAATGGCTGGAAGATCTTAAAGCTTTTAAAAACTGATTTGAATCTTCGCCACATTCCTATTCATTTGGTGTCGGGTGAAGATAACAGAGCATTGGCAATGAAAAATGGCGCTAAAAGCTTCCACTTAAAGCCTCTTTCCAATAAGTCGCTTGACGAACTTATCTCGAGTATTATCGCATTTGATGAAACGAAGGTTAAGAAAATTCTGGTTATCGAAGAGAGTAAAGAAGAGCTTAAACATCTTGGCGATATTCTTAATAATAGTAATGTCACAATTACCTCTGTGCCATCTGCAAAAAAAGGAGTAGCAGTATTGAAAAATGAGACCTTTGATTGCATCATAATTGATTATGCTCTGCCAGATGCTAAATTGCTTGCTAACTTTTTAAACTTAAATAAGCAAAATCAAAGTTCCATAATTATTTACTCGGATAGAGATTTTAGTCAGGAAGAGTTAATTACCCTTAAACGATTAAACTATAGGGTAATAAGCAAGAACCCGGATTCATACGTCGATTTACTCGACGAAACTATGCGCATGCTTCATATCGAAACAAAAATGCTGCCTGCAGATAAATTCAAAATGATACAGGCTGCCAAATACACGGGAGATATTTTGGATGGTAAAAAGGTTTTGGTAGTGGATGATGATGTGAGGAACCTATTTGCGCTGACAGCAGCTTTTGAGCGTTCAAAACTTGAAATAATTACAGCAGAAAGCGGACGGGAGGCATTGGAGTTGCTAAATGCAAATAAAGATATTGATATTGTGCTGATGGATATCATGATGCCGGAAATGGACGGTTATGAAACCATTCAATGGATTCGAAAAGAAAGTCGTCATAAGCATTTACCTATTATTGCGGTAACGGCAAAAGCGATGATTGGCGACCGTCAGAAATGCATAGCGTCCGGAGCTTCGGATTATATCACAAAACCGGTTAAGACCCCTCAGCTGCTTTCCTTGATGCGAGTGTGGTTAGTTTAATTGAGCTGAATTTTTTCTTTAACAAAAAAGACGGATAACGTGGCTGATGAAACTACTATAAAAATACTGCTGGTTGACGATAGACCTGACAATCTGATGTCGATGGAGATCGTACTGGAGAATCAGGGATATACATTTTATAAGGCAACTTCCGGCAAAGATGCGCTGAAGATCCTCCTTAAAGAGGAGGATTTTTCTTTAATTCTTTTAGATGTCAGAATGCCTATAATGGATGGGTATGAGACTGCCGAACTTATCTATCAAAGAGAAAAGCTCAAGCTGGTGCCTATTATTTTTATAACGGGTCAGGATTACGAAGAGGCGGCTATGTTTAAAGGCTACCAGGCAGGTGCAGTGGATTATATCAGAAAGCCATTTAGTCCGCAAATACTTCGATCAAAAGTTGCTGTGTTTGCGGAACTACACCGTAAAAACCAGCTTTTAACCAAACAAGAAGAAAAACTCAGGATAATTAACGACGATTTGATGCGTCTAAATTCTGAACTTGAAAACAGGGTTAAAGAACGGACATTACAGCTTGAAACTTTAAATACCGAACTGAAGGAGTTAAATCTGTCAAAAGATAAATTCCTTTCGGTAATTTCTCACGACCTGCGAAATCCGGCAACGGCACTAATTGCCACTTCAGAAAAACTGAATCGGGATATTGAAAAATTGAGTACCTCTGATATTAAAAACTTATCGAATATCATTCATAGAACAGCTCATAAAATTGTGCAGCAATTAAATGAATTAGTTGACTGGGCTAAAAAGCAACGGGAAAAAACCAGCTTTAATCCGAAGAAGATTAATTTGGTTGAGGGCATGAAAGATTCTTTAGAATTACTTAAAGGGATTGCGGCGCAGAAAGAGATAGATCTGGTAAATACTGTTGTAAACGAATTATATGTTAATGCAGATTCGTTAATGTTTCGGTCAATTGTTCAAAACCTTGTTACCAATGCAATTAAATATACTCCTCAAAAAGGTTCGATAACCATAAGCGCAACCCGGCATGATAAAATGGTAGAAATATGTATTGCCGATACAGGTATCGGGATGAACTCAGAAACGCTGGAAAATTTGTTTGATGATTTTAATTCGTCGTTAAGAGGCACTAATAATGAGCATGGAACGGGCTTGGGCTTGATTTTGGTAAAAGATTTTGTAGCACAGCATGGTGGAACCATTCTGGTAGAAAGTGACGAGAATAAGGGTACTTGTTTTAAATTTACAATACCGGCATTTTTTCATCAAAGTGTACCGTCGATTGAGGTTTAAAGAATTAAATGAAACTGGCTGCACAAATTTTTCTTGGCTTCTCAATTGTTATTGGAATTTCATTAACAGATTCTTATGTAAATTATAGCTTATCGCAGAAGGTTAATCGGAACACTGAGTTCCTTGCGAAATCTGAAGCTGTAATCCGGAATTCTACAAAGCTTCACAAAGGAATTATTGATATGCAAAGTGCGTTTCGGGGGTATTTATTAACCTCCGATACTACATTCCTTGAGCTATATTATACCGGGTTTAAGGATTTGCCACCACTCTTTAAGTTGCAGAGAAGCTTAATAATAAACTTTGACGGCCAAACCAAAAAGCTGGATTCTATAAGGGCGCTTCACAATCAATGGATAGATTATAGCAATTTATTGATAAATGCAAAGAAAGAAGCGATGACAAGGCCATCGTCAGGTTTATATAATGATTTATTTGAAAATAAATTACGGAAACAAGTAGGAAAAAACCTGAATGATCAGATAAGCGACATTTTTAAGGACTTCGATCGGGCCGAATACCGGGTTCGGGAATTGAGACGAGATGTACTTAGTCATTCAATTGAACGCACCAGAACATTTTCATTGATTTTTATTACCCTGACAGTTATAATCGGAATCATCAGTACAATTTATATTGTCCGTCTAATCACAAAACGGATCGCTTTGATGGTAAGTCTTGCAAATAACATATCAAAGGGTGAATTTGCCATTGTTAAGGATAATAAAAATGACGAATTAACCAGCTTATCTGTTTCGTTAAATTCTATGTCTGAAACCCTCAGTAAGAACATCCGAGAGCTCGAGAAGAGGAACAAAGAACTGAATCAGTTTGCTTATGTAGTTTCTCATGACTTAAAAGCTCCGATACGAGGTATTTACAACGTAATTCAATGGATAGAGGAAGATTTAGGAGATGAAGTCTCTTCGCAAATGCGAAAATATCTCAATATTATTCCAGAGCGGATAAAACGGATGGAGGATCTTATTCATGGCTTATTGGATTATGCCCGCATTGGTAGGGAAAAACCATTAAAAGAAAAAGTCGATGTTAAGCGTTTAATTGAAGATATTACAGACCTGTTCATTCCAAAGGGATTTAAGGTAGATATGTTTGATTTACCAGTTTTGATAACAGAAAAGATTCGATTGGAACAAGTATTTAGTAATCTGATTAGCAATGCTGTTAAATATTCAAAAACGAATGGGCATATTACAATTAGCTGCAACGAACTTAAGAACTTCTATGAATTTAGCGTAAGTGATAATGGGATAGGTATTGATCCGCAATTTCACGATAAAATCTTCGAAATATTTCAAACCTTACGGGAAAAACATGCAAAAGAAAGTACAGGGATCGGCTTGTCGATCGTTAAAAAGATAATCGACGACCAGCATTGCACAATTAAGGTAAGTTCTGAATCCGGAAAAGGTTCAAACTTTATTTTTACATGGCCAAAAAATTAATAAAAAAATGAATCCGAAAAATGTTATTCTATTAGTTGATGATGATGAATTGGATGTAATAAGCGTTCAGCGTTCGCTAAAGAAACTTGATGAAGATTATGAACTTCACACTGCTTATAATGGGATTGAAGCTCTTGACATTTTGAATGGAAAAGACGACTCTGCTGAGATGAATCAGTTACCGGATGTAATTCTACTAGACTTAAACATGCCTAAAATGAACGGGATCGAGTTTTTAAAAGTTCTGAGGGCAGATGAAAGATTGAAAAATATTAAAGTTTTTGTGATGACCACTTCTGGTGAGGAGGCCGATCGTAGAGCTACAGAACAGTTGGGGATTTCTGGTTATTTAATAAAGCCCTTGAATTTCAATAATAATTCAAAACGCTCGGATTCTATGGACGGTTTTGTTCAGTTTCACCTACGCAAAATATTGGCATCCAAACAAGCTTAATATTGGAACTCTAGGGATTCTCATTCGATCTCAATAAAACATTTGAGAAACTGAAGGAAGTAAGCGATGCGAAAAAGAATATCCGAACCGGTCGCAGGAGTAGAGTTTGCTGGTGATTTAAGCCAGATCTAAGTCGAGGCGGTAAGTTGCAAACTGCCGATGCCATAAGACTCCCCTCTTGGGGGGGAGCTGAATAGAGATTAATAGAAATCATAGCAGCGCACACTGCTGTATCCTCTGTCGCGACTCTCGCCAGTTTCAAAGCCGACACTTAACTCTGAGGTACCACTGGTGTTGCCATAATTGAGCTTGTTGGTTGTAGCATCATGACTAAGTCCCAATCTTATTTTTTGATTTTTGTAGCTATTTGTAAATACATCAAATATGAACGAAAACACCAGTGCGTCAGATTTGCCTTTTCCTGTAGTACGGTACCATGCGCCGGCATTTACACCTCTGTATTTAAACTGCATGCCTGCACTCATTGATGTAGCTTTTGCCTGTCTATAATACACCACAGACGGAATCAGAAAGGCTCCTTCTTCATCATCCGAATTTAATGAATACCTGTAACTGGCATGTACGGCTGTCCGAACCGGCGTAGGAACTTTACTGCCCGTAAAGGATTCATCAGGTTTATTTAAATGCAGCATTGAAGCGCCAAGCATTGCATTTCCCATTACAAAATTGACTCCGGTTCCGGCCTCAAAATAATATTTACTGTCGTTAAGCGGAGATTCGGCCATGGATGCACCACCTGTAAAGCCTAACCTGGAGTCAAGCTGATCCGAAAATATCAGGTTGTTAAAATTCATTTTCCGGTTAGTAATTCCCATTTGCATGCCAAACGAAGCCATAAAGTTATCGCCTCCCACAATATAGGAGTAAACGCCCGAAAGGTTGTTTTTTCGCAAATTGGCTACTCCTTCAGAAGAGCTGTTCATCATTAATCCAACGCCTCCTGCATTATTCGGCAGCTGGTAATCCATTGAAGTACTTAAATAACTCAAATCGCCAGACATGGCA
>CBFGOI010000153.1:0-8413 GCA_965650335.1 uncultured Pedobacter sp.
CCATCTTGCAAAGATTTTTCAGTCTTTATAATAAAAACTTTATAAAAGCTCATCTTAAGGCAATCGTAGTGCAGAGCTTGCAATTGGTAAGCGTGGTCTGTATTTTATTGTCACAAAATTTTACTGGTAAATTTTCGCCTTATCTCTTCAGTTTTCTTGTTTCTTCAATTGCGGCTGTTATCCCGATTGGCGCTTTTGGCTTCGGAACACGAGAATACGTAATGGTGCACATTTCAGAGGTTTTCGACATGAATCAAAGCTTGGCTGTCTTTGTCACTTTCACCTTTTCAATTTTATCGACTCTCGTAGCTTTAACGGGGGTTTGGTTTGTGTATCGTTCTAAAGAGTTTGAGCCCCTGCCTACTGAAGAAGAAGCAGAGGTTTTTGAGCAGGAAGCTGACAAAGCTATTGAAGAATAGCGCGGTTATGTTTAAACCACCTGTAGAATTCCTCCAAGCCTTCTCTAAGATCGGTGGCTGGATTATACCCCAAGAGCTGCTTTGCTTTAGAAATATTGGCGTACGTTCTGGGCACATCTCCCGCTTGCTCAGGTAGTCTATTAATCAAAGCTTTTTTACCACAGATGCTTTCGATCGTCTCAATCAATTCGGCTAAGGTTATTGTTTTATTATTCCCAAGATTTATAATTTCGAAATCCGACTGATCATAATCAATCGCCGCAACCACCCCTTTTATTAGGTCATTTACAAATGTATAATCGCGACTTGTGGAGCCATCGCCATAAACCTGAATCGGCTCGTTATTCAAAATAGATTTAAAAAACTTATGAATTGCTAAATCCGGCCGTTGTGCCGGACCGTATACCGTAAAGAATCGAAGTGCCAAAAAACGAATACCATATAATTTACTATAGACATGTCCGAGCATTTCACCAGAAAGTTTAGTTGAAGCATATGGACTTATCGGTAATAATTTTTCCTCCTCCTGCCATGGAATATTTTCGTTCACGCCATAAACGCTGCTGGATGAGGCAAATAGAAATTGTTTGATATTCCTTTTTCTAGCGAATTCTAAAAGGACTTGAGTTCCGCTTACATTAACATTCTGGTAGAGCATTGGCGCATTAATACTCGCCCGTGTACCCGCTTTTGCTGCCAGGTGAATAATTATGTCAATGTTTGATGCCTTTTCAAGGTCCTTTGTTTTTCTCAAATCTCCTTCAATAAAAGTAAAATTCCTGTTTTCAAGCAAGGGTTTAAGATTCAACTCCTTTTGCTTTCGCGAATAAAAATCATCAAAATTATCAATCGTTGTAACTTTGAAATCCCTTAATAAAGGGCCTATCAGATTGCTGCCTATAAAACCAGCTCCACCTGTTACAAGAATATGTCTCATATAAATAATTGAAGTAGCCAATTTACACTATTTAATAATTTTGCCTATTCTACGCAACATGTGTGGGTAAAATCTGATTAAAACTTCGACCTTTGTATTGCAGTTTCGGCCGCGGTAGCCTGATAAATATAATCTCACATTTATTAAATAACATGTAATGAAAATAGTAATAACTGGTGCAAGTAGTGGTGTTGGTTTTGAGGCGGTTTTAGAGTTTATATTAAACTCTGAGCACGAAATCATTGCACTTGCCCGCTCAGAGGAGAATTTAAAAAGACTTTATCAAATTGCAACTTCTATAAATCCTGATTGCAAGCTTTTTCCGGCAAAGTTTGATATCGTACATGACGATTATACCTCTTTGGTAACTTTCATTCAGGATAGAATTGGATCAGTTGATGCTCTAATAAATAATGCCGGTTCTTTGATTAACAAATCGTTCGAAGAAACAACACAGTTAGATTTTGCCGATATGTTGCAAAGCAATTTGCTTGGACATGTAAAAATGATACATCACCTGTTGCCGCTTTTAAATGAGAATTCTCATGTGGTTAATATTGGAAGCATGGGTGGATTTCAAGGGAGTGTCAAGTTTCCTGGGTTGGCTGCTTATTCAGCAAGTAAGGCAGCATTGCACACACTTACCGAATGCCTGGCAATTGAATTCGCCGAGCGTAAGATCCGGTTTAATTGCTTAGCTTTAGGTTCTGCCCAGACAGAAATGTTAGAAAAAGCTTTTCCTGATTATCAATCGCCAGTAATGGCATTCGAAATGGGAAAATATATAGCAGATTTTGCCTTAACGGGTCATAAATTTTTTAATGGCAAAGTTTTACCTGTTGCCGTAACTACACCTTAAACTACCTTATGCGAGTGCTGATCTTTGTTCTATTGGGTTTTACCCTCCTAAGCGCATGTAGAAATGAACGGGAGCCTACTGTTTCTGATGCAGACAGTGTCGGGGATTCAGTGGGTTCAAAAGAAATAAATTTGCCTCCTTACAACGTAGAAATAAATGAGAAAACCGGGCAATTGAGTTTAGTTCGAAGCAATCAGAATCTTGAAGGTGCAGGGGTAGACGATATCGTCGCGGCAATTAATGAAAAATATCCGGATATTAAACTAGACTTAGTTAAAGCCGGAAACGATACCATCAGCCTAAAAATTGACGATGCTACCCAACTTACTCAAGGGATGGGAAGTGCCGGTGCGGAGTCGTATCTGGCCGAACTTACCTATTCACTAACAGAATTAAAAGGAGTTAAAGTGGTGCGGTTAGATTTTGAAGAAGGAGATCATGCAATGCCTGGTGTATATACCCGCGACGACTTTAAAACATTAACAGATTCTTCTAAAATGAAATAATGCGGCTGCCAAGAAGATTCCAGCAACCGCATTAGTTTTACCCTACTTTTTATTTAAAAGAAGTATTTCATTTACAATAATTTCAGTAAAATATTTTTTAACACCAGCTTGATCGGTGTAACTTCGGGTGCTTAAGCGCCCTTCGATGCAAATTTCGCTACCCTTGCGTAAATACTTTTCTGTCAGATCCGCATTTTTATCCCACATTACCAGGTTATGCCACTGAGTTTCCTCGATTTTTTCTCCTTTATCATTTCTGAAAGAAGAGTGGGTAGCGATAGACGCTTTCGCTAATTTTTTGTTGTTTGCAATTGTTTTGATTTCTGGCTCATTGCCTAAATTTCCTACTAAACGTACACTGTTTCTTAAATTACTCATTTTCTTAATTATTAATTTGATTACCCCATTAACGAACAGTGATAGTCCTTCATCACCGACGATACAAAGGTTGCAACAGTGCGGAAATTTAACCGGAGCTTAAACATTTATAATCGTATATATCCGGATATACACGGATAATAGTATATTTAGCTTGCCTAAACTTATCAAACACGACCTAAAGTTCTATTCTTTAACAACAGGATTTCTGGTGAGGCTATAACTTTCATTGAAATTTTTAAACAGATAGGGAGATACCATTAAAATTTATATTTACTTATGGAACGTTTTTGTTTAGACTGCTCCGAGCCTATTAAAGGAAGAGCGGATAAAAAATTCTGCGATGACCAATGCAGAAGTAATTTTAACAATCGGTTAAAGGTTGAAAAGAATGATTACGTAAAGGAGGTAAATTCTATTCTAAGTAAAAACAGGAGTATTTTGCAAAAGCTCAATCCCGATGGGAAAACGAAAATAACCCGCGAGAAATTATTGGGCAAGGGATTTAGTTTCGCGTATTTTACCCACATTTATCAAACCCAAAAAGGGAATATCTATCATTTCTGCTATGAATACGGATATCTAAAATTGGAGAGCGATGATTTTTTACTGGTAAAGAGAGAAGAGAATCAGGTGTAGTTCTGTGAATGAAGAGTTGCAAAAAGCTGCTTTATGAAATATGATAAAAAGAATTTATTTTTATCATACCTAAATCACCTATGAATAAGAACTTTAAAGAGTTGTTTTCCTTCTCAAAAAAAGAGTTAAACGGTCTGCTGGTATTTTGTATCATTCTTGTTTTCATCGCCATTTTCCCGGCAGCCTATTCGTATTTAAATCCGCCTAAAGCCTATAATTATTCAGACTTCAAAAGAGAAGTCGAAGCATTTCGAGCTTCTGCCACAACCAAAGAGATTTTTAAGTATAAATATCCATCGAAAGCTCTGCTGGAGGAAAAGACTTTCTCCGGCGAATTATTCACATTCAATCCTAATAATTTAAGTGAACTTGATTGGAAAAGATTAGGTTTAAGCGATAGACAAATTAAGGTTATAAAGAACTATGAATCAAAGGGGGGCAAATTTTATAGAAAAGAAGATTTAAAAAAAATCTATTCCATAAAGCCAGAAGAGTATGCCAGACTTGAGCCGTTTATTGATATTCCTTCTAAAGCCGATTTTTATAAACCGACGACTGACAAAACATTTAAAAAAACCGGACTTCATAAAACAGTAGCAGTAGACATCAATTCAGCGGATTCAAGTCAATTAGAGGCTTTAAACGGAATAGGGCCAGCCTTCGCTTCAAGGATTATTAAATATCGAAACCGCCTGGGCGGCTTTTATAAAAGGGAACAGTTGAGGGAAGTTTATGGCCTCGATTCAACTATGTATCAGAAGGTACAGCAATATTTGATTATAAATCAAGGTTCCATAAAGCAAATTCAGCTGAATACCGCAACATTTGATGACTTAAAAAAGCATCCATATCTATCTTACAAGCAAATGAATGCTATTATAAAGTATCGAACGCAACATGGTGAATATAAAGACATCAAAGATTTAAGAGCAATAGCTATATTAAATGAAGATTTGTTGAATAAAATTGCTCCATATCTGTCATTTACATCGAAATGAGTTGGAATACTGCTTTGTAACCTTTGGTATAAAAATATGTTATAAATAAATTACCAAACCTGAACATCTATGAGTGAAAATAATTCTTCCGGCTACGATTTTTCTGTTTCAGAGAACCAGCAAATGGTCATTCAAACGGTTCGAGACTTTGCTGATAAACACATTCGCCCTCATGTAATGGAGTGGGATGAAGCTCAGATTTTTCCTGTCGATACATTTAAAAAGCTAGGTGAATTAGGTTTGATGGGCGTGCTTGTCCCCGGGGAATATGGCGGTTCAGGATTTGGCTATTTTGAGTATGTTAACGTGATCGTTGAAATAGCAAAAGTGTGTGGCTCAATCGGGTTATCACTCGCAGCTCACAATTCATTATGTACGGGCCATATTTTATCATTCGGTACTGATGAACAAAAAAAACGCTGGCTGCCGAAGCTCGCTACTGCCGAGTCGATTGGTGCCTGGGCTCTAACCGAGGCTAATACCGGCTCAGATTCGTTGAACATGAACACTACAGCAGTAAAGGATGGTGATTATTATGTTATTAATGGTTCCAAAAATTGGATAACCCACGGTAAGTCCGGCGATATAGCGGTAGTTATGGCACGGACAGGCGAGCGAAATAGCGCTTCAGGTGTTTCTGCTATTGTTATCGAAAAAGGCACCCCAGGCTTTACTCACGGTAAGAAGGAGAACAAATTAGGTATGAGGGCATCTGAAACTACTGAATTGATACTTGATAACTGTCGCGTCCATAAAGACAATTTACTCGGGAAAGAAGGCGAAGGCTTTAAACAGGCCATGAAAGTCTTAGATGGTGGACGGATTTCCATTGCAGCTTTGGCACTCGGAATTGCAAAGGGTGCGTTTGAAGCGGCTTTGAAGTATTCTAAAGAACGCCATCAATTTGGACAGCCAATTTCAAAATTTCAAGGCATTGCATTCAAGTTGGCCGATATGGCTACTGATATTGAAGCAGCGGAACTGTTGATTTTTAAAGCTGCCGATTTAAAGAATAGGGGGGAAGCAGTAACAAAGAACTCGGCAATGGCCAAATATTATGCGTCTGAAGTAGCGGTCAGAGTGGCTAACGACGCGGTTCAGATTTTTGGTGGATATGGGTATACAAAAGATTTTCCGGTGGAGAAGTATTATCGTGATGCCAAACTGTGTACAATTGGAGAGGGAACTTCGGAGATACAAAAAATCGTAATTTCAAGAGAGCTCTTAAAAAATTAGGGCAGATTTGGGCTGCCCTAAGTAAGTTATTATTATCACCTTGTCGCTATTATAGGAGTACAGCCGCTGCCATTAAGCCATGAATTGCTAAACTGATAAAAAAGGCAAGAATAGTAAAGCGGGTGCTCGCACCGCCCATATTACCTACTACGTTTATAAAAAACAGGATCATGCTTATTCCGAGAATTGTCCCTGTCGGCCCATTTAAAGCGGTTGAAAATAAAAAACTAAACGGTACAAGCAGACAATGAATTAATAATGAAACCAACCACCAAAATATATGACTAGTTTGTTGTTGGTCGGCATATGCGGTATATCTGTGCCATATAGATGATTGATCTGACGTGTTAGTGTTAATGTGAATTGCTGTTTCTGATTTTATCGTTGCCATAAATTGTCGTTGTTTGATATGGCAAATTTCCGCAGTTTGCAAAGTCCAAAAGATGATAAAAGTCACTTTTTCAAAAGACAGTAATCACAAATCTCAAATTCACACTCCGCCAATATGAATGCTTGTACCGCAAGCATTTTTTTTGCTTGTAGGTGTTGAAATGGATTCTGTTTTATACGGATTGTTTGGATTTTAATCTTTTTCTAAATTTCACTCTTTGTTTCTAAAAATTTGCCGTAAATTTGCAATCCTTAATGAGAGGAGGTATTTACAGATTATGATCATAATAAACGTTAAAGACGGTGAATCACTAGATAAAGCATTAAAACGCTTTAAGAAGAAATTTGAAAAAACAGGAGTTTTAAGAGAGCTTCGTAGTCGTCAGGCATTTGAAAAAAAATCTATTACCCGCCGTACTCAGGTTAAGAAAGCTATTTATAAACAAGGCTTAAATCAGGAGACAGTTTAGTTTCTCAACATAGATTTTTAAAATTCGAAACCTATTTGTATATTGCTTTAGCACTATATAAATAGGTTTTAATGTTTATAGAACGTTTTACCAACTACCTTCAATACGAAAAACGTTTCTCGGCGCATACTATAAGCGCCTACTTGCAAGATTTACAACAGTTTCAAAAATTTTTATTTCAAAGTGAATTGAATTTTGTTGATGCAAAGCATCATGACATTCGTTCATGGATTGTTGACCTGCTTGATAAACAAGCCGAGCCCAGGTCTGTTCAGCGTAAATTGTCAACCCTCCGAACTTTTTATAAATTCCTTCAGAGAGAAATGTTGCTTGATGCAAATCCAGCTCTCCAGGTAAAAGCTCCCAGAGTTTCTAAAAGACTTCCGGTCTTTATAGAGGATACAAGTCTGAATAGTCTTCTTGATAATAAAGAAGTGTTTAGTGATGGTTTCGAAGGCTTGCGCGATCAGGTAGTGATTGAACTTCTTTTTGGCACAGGTATTCGATTGGCTGAACTCATAACATTGAGTGATGCTGATATTAATATATATGAACAAACAATTAAGGTCTTTGGTAAACGCAGTAAAGAAAGAATAATTCCCGTTAATGTTTCTTTAATGAAATTAATGAAGAAATATATCGACGAAAAGTCTAGCCAAAATTTCCAGAACCTTTCTCAAAAACTACTCGTAACAAGTGAAGGAAAGTCTGCTTATCCAAAACTTATTTACCGGATAGTGAACAAATACCTGGCTTACATCAGTACAAATGAAAAGAAGAGTCCGCATGTATTACGCCATTCATTTGCTACAAGTTTATTAAATAAAGGCGCAGATTTAAATGCCATAAAAGAACTGCTTGGTCATGCAAGTCTCGCTGCCACGCAGGTATATACTCATAGTTCTGTCGAAAGATTAAAAACGATTTATAAACAAGCCCATCCAAAGGCATAAAACAAGGAGGAAAAAAATGAAAATCAGTGTTCAATCCATCCATTTCAACGCCGACAAAAAATTGTTGGCCTTTATTCAAAAGAAAGCTGATAAGCTTGATCAGTTCTACGATCAGATAATTAGTGGAGAAGTTTATTTGCGCCTGGAGAAGACCGAGGATGAGTTAAATAAAATTTTAGAAATAAAATTAAATCTGCCGGGAACGATGCTTTTTTCAAAGCAGCAATGCAAATCTTTCGAAGAAGCAGCCGATCTTGCGTCCGAATCGCTTAGACGTCAGATAGATAGGTATAAGGCAAAATTAAATGTGCGTTTTATTAATTATAAAACAGATTTTGTTATGAATGCGGTAAATGCCTAGATAAAATATACCACATAAAAACCAGAAAATCCGGCGGTTAAAAGACCGTCGGATTTTTTTTGAAAAAAATTTTGTTGAGCTGTTAATTTGTGTAGATTTGCAGTCCGTTTCAGAGAGGTCATTCTTAAAGAAATAATCACTGAAACTATTGTTCTTTAACATGCAATTTTAAAAAGTGTTTTAAATACACGCCTCCTTAGCTCAGCTGGTAGAGCAACTGACTTGTAATCAGTAGGTCATTGGTTCGATCCCGATAGGAGGCTCTTT
>CBFGOI010000154.1:0-8397 GCA_965650335.1 uncultured Pedobacter sp.
GGTCTGTTCTTTGTGACTATTAAATTCCGAAATCACTGAATCTTTTTCCTGCGCTGTGGATTGTTCTTGCCGGTAAAAGTCCATATACCAACGCACGAAACTTTTAACACCCTCTTTTATAGACGTATTAGGCTTGTAATTAAACATTTTATTAAAGTCATCTATATCTGCCCATGTTTCGGTCATATCACCATCCTGCATCGATAGAAATATTTTTTTGCCAGATTTTCCGACATTCTTTTCGATTTCATTGATTAGAACTGATAAACTTATCGGAACACCGTTTCCCATATTGAAAATTCTGTAAGGCGCTTTTGAACTAGCGGGATCAGGGTTCCGTCCATCCCAGGTATGATTAGCCTCAGCGGGATGTTCTAATGCTTTGATAATACAAGTAATTATATCATCTATATAGGTAAAATCCCTTTGCATACTACCATAGTTAAAAACATCAATAGGCTTGTCTTCGAGTATATTTTTTGTAAAAAGAAATAATGCCATATCGGGTCTTCCCCATGGACCGTACACAGTGAAAAAACGCAGGCCTGTAGTTGGCAAGTTAAAAAGGTGACTATAGCAATGGGCCATTAATTCGTTGCTTTTTTTTGAAGCCGCATACAATGAGATAGGATGATCAACATTTTGACTTGCCGAAAAAGGCATTTCGGTGTTTAAGCCATATACGCTCGACGAACTTGCATATAGCAAATGCTTAATAGAAAACTGACGTGAACATTCCAAGATATTTAGGAACCCTTTAATGTTTGATTCAATATAGGCATCTGGGTTAGTGAGACTGTATCTTACACCGGCCTGGGCCGCAAGATTACATACATAGTCGAATTCAGCATTTAAAAATAAGTCTTTTAATCCCTCAGTATCCGTAAGGTCTAATTTGAAAAATTTATAGTTACTGTACTTGTTGCTGTAAATAGCTTTTCCGTAAGCTATATCTTCGTTTGTTATACCCGATTGGTTTAAGCGGGCGTATTTCAAACCAACATCGTAATAATCATTTATATTATCGATCCCTACAACATCATCGCCCCGATCGATTAGTTGTTTCACCAGATGATAGCCGATAAATCCGGCAGCGCCTGTAACTAATATTTTCATAGACTTCAATGTAAATGGTTAGAATGATTGTAAATTTACAGAGTAGCCTGTATGAAAAGCTAATACCAAGCAAATCTAGTTAAGGTTTTTATACCACACCTCCAGACCGAAAACGCAAAAAAGCATTTTTGCCCGTCTTTCATCAGAAACTTTCACCCTCCTGGCAATAAGATCTTCGATAAAACTTTTCCGGATAATTTTTGAGTAAATGGTATCAGAAGCAAGAAGATAGCCTTCTATAATTTCCTTTAGTTCCGTGTCGACCCAATTTTTTAGTGGAATCTCGAAGCCTCTTTTGGGTTGGTTAATAAGATCAGATGGTAAATATTTCTTTGCAAGATCTCTCAAAATATATTTGGTAGTAATGTTATTTACTTTAAACCTATCTGACAAGCCGGGTGCAAATTCTAAAATATCTTTAGAAAGAAACGGACTGCGGCCTTCCAATGAATGAGCCATCGTGGCAATATCCATTTTAGGAAGTAAACCGCTAAATAATATGGATTGAAAATCCATTAATAAGATCTTACTTAGGGAAGATAATTTAAGGTCGTTAATATCATCCAGATTGGCAGTTATCTCAATTAATGATGGTTTGTGCAGAAACTGATCTTCAAATCCAACAAAAATATCCGATGTAGCTGAGTTATAAATTTCTAAAGTTTCATTATAGCTCGCAATTTTTAACAAACGATATACATAGTTGTATTTAGTTTTTTTTTCATTGGCAATTGGTAGAACCTTCAGCAGATTTTTTGCGACTCCCTTGGTTAGGCTGTTGCAATTAAAAAAGTCGATGTGTTTAAACGGTACGTATCGTCTGTACCCCCCCAACAATTCGTCGGCTCCATCGCCGTTCAATACAACTGTAATGTGTTTTTTAGCCTCTTTTGAAACGTAATAACTGGGAATTGCCGAGCTATCGCAATAAGGCTCGCCGTAATTGGCCAGGATTGGCACGATATCGTTTTTAAGATTAGAAAAAGACAGGTCAACTACTGTGTGATTGGTGCTGTACTTATTAGCTACTTGTTTGGCTAATGCCGATTCATCATATGCTCCGGGCATTCTGACTGTAAAGGTTTTTAGACTTGGGGAATTTTCGGCAGCGATTGCCGTTACCAAACCACTGTCAATACCGCCGCTTAGAAACGAGCCCACATCAAGATCTGAACTCTCTATCCGGCTTTTTACAGCGGTCTGTAATTTACCGTCAAGCTGTTCTACGGCGTCGTTAAAAAAAACATCATTCTCCTTTTTGTAATATGAAGCAATATCAAACCACTTTACGCTGGAGGTTTTGAGCGTTTTTGTGTTAATCTGCAAAAAATGACCATTTTCAAGTTCAGACACATTTTCGTATGGAGTGGCCTTTCTGTAATGGTAACCTATATACAGGTAATCGGCTAATGAATCATAGTTAATTTCGGGCTGAACTACTTTATACAGAGTATTCAGCTCTGAAGAAAAGACACATTGATTGTTCTTGGTGTACACATATAAAGGCTTTTTTCCGGCGCGGTCCCTGGCAAGAAAAAGTTCTTTTTTATTAGAATCATATAAAGCAAAGGCAAACATTCCGTCGAATTCATTCAACATTAGCATTCCGATGGTTTCGTACAAAAGAAGTATTGATTTTGTATCTGAATTTGAAGCAGATGCTAATCCGTATTTCTTTCGCAGCTCAAGGTGATTATATATTTCGCCATTAAACACGATATATAAGCCATTATGGTGCATTGGCTGCTGACCGCTCACCGTTAAGTCCTGCACAGCCAGACGGGTGTGATACAGTTCTAAGCTGTCAACGCTTATATGATTCTGCTGGTCTGGCCCCCGATGTTCCAACCCTTTAAAGATGTCTTTATAATTTCGGGAAGTATTATAATTAAGGCTTCCAAATATTCCACACATGTCTGATAGATTTAGTTTTACAGGTTAGGTTCCCTGCGCAATAAGAATGAAAAATGATAGTCTGAGGAGCTTTGTATTTGTGCAACCGCGGATGCCTGGGAGGTAGACCCTATTCGACAAATAGGCTTTTCCAGTAGTTTTGTTTGATTTCTGACTTTGTCAATCCAGCAATACTGCCCGGGCATATTGCGCCCGATAACCATTTTTACTATGGTTACGATCAACGCGAATGGTGTCTTTAACAGTATTGTAACTCTGTGACCATTTATTCTCTCCAACACGTTTCAATAGCAAAGTATCGCCTTGCAGAAAAACTCTACTATCTTTTCTGATCACAATAGCTGTATTTACCGAGCCATTATTTAATAGCATTATTTTACGGTGATCTACAGTTGCACACGATGCTAATAACACAACAAGTGATACAAGCATAAAAGAAATGGATTTGCTCATGTTTTTTTGTTTATAATAAATCAGTTGATAAATAAGATGTCTTAGTTTCTTAAGACCGGAGGTATTGTAATAGCTAAGAAGACGAACCCGTCTGGACGAATTTATTTTTGCTAAGCAGATGTTAGGCTCTGGCTGCCTCTGCGAGTATTTTAGTAGATTGCTCCTTTGGCTTTTTTATGTCGCTATATTGATCGATCACATGCATCCATTTTTCCATCACTATAGCTTCTGAAAAATTAGATTCTACATATTTTCTGCCGTTTTGACCAAGCAAGATTCTTTGTCGGTCCGACATGTTCATCACATCAGACATCCGGCTTGCTAATTCGTACTCGTCGCCCAACTTATAGCAAAAGCCAGAATTCGAAGCATTAATCAAATCCGTAACACCTCCAACGGCAGTAGCCACTATTGGTTTTTCGTTGGCCATGGCTTCTAAAATGGCATTCGGCATGCTTTCTGTAAAAGATGATACCACAAAAGCATCCGATTCCTGTAAATAATCGGTCGCGTTTGATTTAAACCCCATTAAATTCACTTTATCTTGAATCCTTAACTGTTCTACAACTTTAAACGGCCATTGCTGGTCGAATAAATGACCGATGATATTAATGCGGAAGTTTTTATTTTTTAGTAGCCCCAAAGCTTTGAATAAGGTTAAGTAGTCTTTTTCAATTCTAAAATGGGCCACACAGACCCAAACGAAGGGCTTATTTTCAAACTCTAAAAAGTCATGCCCGCTACTGGTTGGGATGGAAATTGCATTATTTATGACCACTCCCTCTTTTTTAACAAGTCCCTGATTCTCAAAAGAAAGCTTGGAGGAGTCTGCGTTATAAACAACCACATCATCAAGCGCAGATGTAAATTTGAATGGGATATACCACTTGCGTGGGATTTCTGCGGCCCTGATAGACGATACTAAAGTAAAGTCAAAAAGCAGTTTCAATAATCGCGCAACTATGATAGCAATAAACATAAAAGCGATAACTACTTCGGGATTAAAATCTTTGATACTTCTATATAACTGCCGAAGATTTAATAAAAGGTTCCATCTCCATGTTTTTAAATAAACCACTTTTATACCCGGTTCTGGTATCTGAATATCAAGATCACTCTTGGGTAGCAATGAAACGATTAGAATATCATTGTCCCTGGTTTTCAAGAACGTGGCTAGCTTAATAAGCTGCGTTTCGGCTCCACCTTTGCTTAAAGAAGAGGTGATAAATAAAATTTTTCGATTCATTTTGGCAGATAGTATTTATTAAAGCACCATTTTGCGTGCGCTGGACTGATGTTCCTTCTGTTTTTTTAACCATTGACTCAGCACCAGCAGCTTCCAGATTTGAGGATACCGGTTCCACTTACCAGACAGATGTTCATTAATAATTTCTCCGGTTCGGCGAACGCAAATTCCAGGAATATTTTTTAATTCGTTCTCAGACAGATTGTCCAGAACGTATTCTTTTAACTCATTTCTAAACCACTCTTTAAAAGGCATCGTAAATCCAGATTTGGGTCTTTTAAACAACTCTCTTGGCACATACTCGTACAGCAGGTCTTTTAAGATCCTTTTTTGTACACCATTTTTATATTTAAAATTAGTGGGAAGACTTCTCGCGAATTCCACCACCCGATAATCCATCAGAGGTGAACGGGATTCTAAAGAAAAAGCCATAGACGCTCTGTCTACTTTCGTATTAATATCTTCATTCAAATACGTTTTTATATCGAAATCTGAAAGATTTTCCAAGAGCGATTTTGAGGAATTTTTCAATGTCTGAAAGAACATGTTCTTGAAACCCAGATGTGGTTTATCGATCCATGAATTTTCCATTCCTCCTATTGTTTTGATATAGAGCGTCTGAATATCTTTCATAGAAATACCCATCGCGATAAGCTTATGAACATAATTTGGAGATAAATTGATAAACCATGCGGCAAGTTCCCGTATTGGCAACGGAAGTTTCAATAACGGGTTGACCATATTCATCCACTTGTATCTTTCGTAGCCGATGAAACCTTCATCACCACCATCGCCACTTAAGGCTACGGTTACCTGTTTTTTGGTATACTTACTTAATAACATGGTTGGAATAGCACTGGAATCAGCGAAAGGCTCGTCAAAGTGAGAGGAAAAGTCTTTAATCAAGCTAATGCCTTCGGCATAATTACATTCAATAGTATGATGTTCTGTTCGTAAATGTTTAGCGACCTGCAGCGCATAGGCGCTTTCATCAAATCCTTTTTCGTTAAATTTTATCGAGAAAGTTTTGACATTATTTACCATTCCAGAAGCCAGCGATGCTACCAGGGATGAATCTATACCACCGGAAAGAAACACGCCCAGCGGCACATCTGAGTTCATCCTTATTTTCACAGAATCAGTTAACAGCTCTTTCAGATGTTTTTTACCATCTTCATAAGATCCAATAAATTTATTGCTCCAGGTGTAATCCAGGTCCCAGTATTTTTCAGTGTTTAAAATTCTGGAAGAAAGATTATAGGTAAAAAAATATCCTGCAGGCAGTTTCTTTACCTCTGCCCAAATGGATCTGGGTTCGGGAATATAGCCCCAAATCAAATATTCATTAATTGCCTGCTGATCAATATTAAAATGCCGGCCTAAATTTATCTGAGAAGGCTGACTTGCAAATTCGAATTCGCCAGCCCGATCACAGTAGTAAAGAGGCTTTTTCCCAAATCTATCACGGGCACCAAACAATATTCGTTTACTCTTATCATAGATTACGAAAGAGAACATACCGTTTAAGTGTGTAACACAGGATTTTCCATATTCCAGGTATGCTGCACAGAGAACCTCTGTATCAGAACTTGTATTAAATGTGTATCCTTTGGTCTGAAGATCTTTTTTGAGGTCTTGATAATTGTAGATCTCCCCATTAAAAACAATAATTAAGTGCAGATAGGAGAATGGTTGGTTTGAACGTTCATCAAGATCAATAATCGCAAGTCGATTATGCCCCAGAACGAGGTCGTCAATAAATTTAACTTCCGAATAGTCGGGACCGCGAAATCTGATCCTTTCTAATTTGGCTTCTGTTATTTCCTGACTGTACTTTATTGTTGAGCCATAAATTCCGCACATAAGTAAATGCTTTAGATAAATGAATAAAGGATAATGACTGGTCAAAATAGGACAAGGCCCATCTGTTTTTATAGGTATAGATTGCTTATTGGATATATAAAATTTAGAAGCAAGAGCACTAAGCAATTAAGCTTTCATAACGGGCTACTACTTTATCAATTCCAAAACGCGCATTAACATCTCTTTTTATTGCTGCAGAATCCCAATTTTGGTTACAGGATTTAACCGTGTATTTTTTAAAGGTCTGCAAATCATCTTGCTGAATAATATAGCCGTTAAAGCCATTTTTAATAATGTTCGGGATTCCCCCAACAAGAAAGGAAACGACAGGAACTCCAACCGACAACGCTTCAACAACTACGTTAGGAAATCCTTCGGTGTAAGATGTTAAAAGCATTAGATCATGCTTTGCTAAGAAGCTGTTTATATCTTTTACCTCGCCAACAAGCTTAACTCGATTTTCCAGCTGTAATTCGTTGATTCTATCTAGGATCTCTGAGCGCAGTGGACCTTCTCCAGCAATATTTAGAGAATAATTAGTAGGCAGATCTTTGAATATGTCGAGCAATCTAAATAGGCCTTTCTCAATCGATAGCCTGGCGACCACAATTAGCCGTTTGTTTAACGGATTGTGGTTCTTTTCTTTTAAAATATTATTCGGAATAACAGGATTAGGAATAACCACCAGCTTTCTTACCGGTATATTGTATTTCCTGGCAAGCGATTGTTTCACTTCATCTGATTGGCAAACACCGATTCTAATTCTTTTATAGGTGGCACCAACAAAGAGGTCAAGCAGTTTTGCTCTCGGACCTGCAAAGGTTATCATGATGTCTATTACGCTGGTCTCTCTGCCGATTAAATATGGGATCTTAACGAAACAAGATATTATGGATAACAGCGTGCTTATGTGCCCGCCTGTGGTAAATACCGCATAAGGCCTTTCTTGTTTTATCAATTTATAGAGTTTAAAAAACGATTTTGAGGCTCTTATAGAATTAAGATTCACAACCCGTATTCCTTCTAATTCTGGCGAGAAGAATGGATTTCTTAGATCTAACAACACCAGGCTTACATCGAATTCAGCCTTATTAAAATATTGCGACAACAGCCAGTAAACACGTTCGGCTCCACCCGCTGTGAGCGAACTTAAAATGAAATATATTTTTTTCTTCATCAGATATTAAAATGTGAGACAGACCTAAGCAGCGTTAAATTCAGGGTTTAAAAGCAGAGATAGCCGGGATTATAGCCTTTAACTCCTGTTGATGGAATAAAAGCTCAACTCGCCTTTTAAGATGTTTACTAAATGCGGCAATTCATCAATTTTATATTTTCTTAACCAATATCCCAATCTGGTGATAGCATAACTTTGAACGCCTTTACCTGTCCGACGATTTTCAAAAGGTTTTAAATGCATCGTCCTGAATTTGTAAAGCTTAAGCTGAGTGTTATTAGTGCATGTCTTTTTTTGCTTATAGAATATCCCACCTTTCGAATCGAGCGTTATCAACAGTGAAATAATTAAAAACATGGGCAAGAGCGTCAAAATAGCCAGTAATGCAGCGCTAAAATCAAATAGCCTTTTCATCTTGTTTGGATTAATTTTCTGATGTTATTTTTCCTGGGTGCTATCAAAAGATGCTTACGAAAGGCTTTCTTGAATTGTATTTTTTTTGGTTTCTATAAAATACGCTAGGTATACCAAAATTGCCATTAAATACGGCTGGTTGATAATGCTTTGCAGGCTCAGCATAAAAACTGCCAGGATAATTATAGCCGATAACGCGAAAAAACGCTTTTCT
>CBFGOI010000155.1:0-8266 GCA_965650335.1 uncultured Pedobacter sp.
TACCAGCGCTGCTGCCTGCACGCGCCAGTGGTCGTCGCGGCCGGTATCACCAGTTTCGCCATTGGGCAGCGAGTTGCGCATACCTCCGCCGGCATCCACCCGGTACACTTCAATCGCCTGGTTGAATTTGGTTACATCGTTACAGAAAACCGATGCGGCCAAAGCTATTTTTAGCTGAATAGCGCCTTTGTTCTGGTCGCGTAATGGATTAGGCACCCAGGATGTCGGAAATAACACATTAGCGAAATAGTTTTCTACATGCTGTGTATTGGCTGCGGTCCAACCGGGAAAAGTATAGCGGAGTATTTCGGCACCTACACCCCAATCCTGGGCATGGTCGCCAATGTCCAACATAGATTCATTGCCCCCCCAGGTAGTATTGGTAACCGCCCAGGCATCCAGCATGTTGGTTGCTTTTCGGGCATAAGCACTATCCGCGGTAAAAACGTACATAAAGGCCAGGTTGCGGATAGCCATCATATCGTTTATCCACGCATTGTTATTTAGGTGCGGAGCACGGCTTACCGTTGCAAACGGTCCCGCCATCACGTAGCTTAGCTTGGACTTGCTGTCATTTGTAAATGCATTGTAAGCCGAAAGCCAGGGTTCCTGGGTAATATTGGCTTTTAACTGATTTAAGTCGGCCTGGTTAAAAGCAATGCCCGGGTGGACAAAGGTTTGAGCATCTGATGCTTTGGGGCTCATTAAAACAAGCATGCCCGAAAATAAGATGATCAGATTTTGTTTTGAAATCAGTTTTAGCCGACGAAGTAAAGGTTTCCTCATAGAATTAAGTTTAAGTGGTTTATAATCTTGGAGTAGGTTATATTATAGATACTTATATTCGAGCTTGTATACTCATGAGGAGAAGAGGATAGTTGCAATTAATTCTAGGATCAAAGAAAATTTGGTGCTAGTTTGAAACTATTATTGCGAATCTATTAAATGAATTGCCCCATATACTTTACCGCCCCAAGCAACCGTATTCGTATATATATTAGTATAATCGAACCAGTTTGGCCTGTTTTTTATTAAGGGTAAAATTGCTACTGTATATGTTTTTTAAAAAATATTAAGCGAATATTCGCTAATAAGAAAAAAACATTGCCCTTAATGAGTATTTGAGTAATCATTTTTTCATCATCATATATTTAAGGGGATAAAGAATGATCAGGCCCGTAAAGACGGCTTTTGTTTTCTTGTAAACACACTTATTAAATAAAATTTAAAGTATTTATTCATGTTTTTATTGAAAAAGATTCGTTGGGGCGAAATCTCTCTTGTTCTGTTATTTTTATTTAGTATAAAGGTATTTGCACAAACATCTGCCGAGGGTTTGGAAATCTCACAAAGTACTATGGTGTTGGAGGGTGATTATATTCCTTTCTTTAACATTAACGACGAAATATCTGTCGAGGCCACTGTATTCTTATCTGCTAAACAAACAGAAAAAGCCAGGATTATAGACAGGTTTCAATCCTCTGGAACCGGAGGTTGTGCTTTAGGTATTGCTAAGGGTGATAAACTATGGATGGTGGTAGGACGTAATGAATTATTGTCTTCAAACAGTATTCCTTTAAACCAGTGGGTACATGTTTTAGGTGCATTCAGTAGATCGAAAGGAACGTTTACATTGTATATTGATGGCAAACCATCCGGCGAATTGCATAAAAGTTTCGGAGATGTTAATCGGACTAATTTTCCAATACGGGTAGGCTGTGATGCCGCGGGGAATTACCGGCTAAACGGGTCGATCGGGAAGATTGGAATTTACTCAACCTGTTTAACTACCGGCGAAGCCATTGCATTAACCCAGAAAAAATCTGTGAACGGAAAAATTGAATCATGGGATTTTTCAAAAAAAGAAAATAGTGCTTTTAAAGGAGAGGTGGCTGGTTTAATGTTAAAACAAACTCCCGGGATAACAGGCGCTGGCCCTAAACTTTCAACTAAGAATACATTATGGTACAATATGCCTGCAAATGCATGGGTGGAAGCCCTTCCAATTGGTAATGGACGTTTAGGCGCGATGATCTTCGGGAGGCCAGAAAGAGAGCGGCTTCAATTAAACGAAATAACTGTTTGGTCTGGCGGCCCTCAACCGGATGCCGACCGGAAAGATGCTTATACTCATTTAGCTGAAGTAAGGAAAGTGATACGCGAAGGCAGGTACGATGAGGCAAAGAAGTTAACCAATGCTTATTTAACATCATCTGCGCCTTACGATGCTTCCTATCAGACCCTGGGAGAACTGGCACTGCAGTTTAAACTGCCAAAAGAAAGTATTACGGACTACTCCAGATGGCTGGATATAGGAACCTCCATTGCCGGTGTTTCTTATAGAATAGGGAATTCCGTTTATTCCCGCGAAACGTTTAGTTCTGCGCCTGACAAAGCTCTGATAAGCAAAATCAAAAGTTCATCCAAAGGCGGAATTTCTTTTAGCCTTAGTTTAACACGCCTTGAACGGACAATTACAAAAGCGCTCAATAATAACACCTTGATAATGACGGGCAATACCGGTAACACTCTTGATTTTGAAACGCAGGTGAAAGTGCTTACCAAAGGAGGCTCTGTTAAAGCCATTAATGAACAGTTAGTAATTAGCGGAGCAGATGAAGCCATAATTTATTTAACCGCAGGAACATCCTTTATCCAGGATTACGCAAATGCATATAAGGGAGAGAACCCGCATAATCTTGTATCTCTTCAGATGGACGCTGTGGCAAAAAAAGACTATGCAGAGGTAAAAGCAAGGCACATTAAAGATTATAAATCTCTGTTTGATAGAGTAGACCTTAATTTAGCTTCAGATGCTTCGCCGGCGGAAAAATTGCCAACAGACGAACGATTAAGGCAATATGGTGCTGGTAACAACGACCCAAATTTTGCTTCGTTGTTTTATCAGTATGGAAGATACCTGCTCATATCCTCAAGCCGTTCGGATAACCCGCTTCCTTCTAACTCACAGGGAATTTGGGGCGACGGGCTGGACCTGCCATGGAAATGCGATTATAAATCGAATATCAATTATCAGATGAATTATTGGCCAGCCGAGCAAGCCAATCTTTCGGAGTTACACCTTCCAATGATTCGTACCACACAAAGCCTGCAACTACCGGGTGCCCAAACAGCAAAAGCATATTTTGGCCCGCAAACTCCTGGTTGGAACTACGGATATACCACGAATGCCTGGGGTTGGACCAGCCCGGGAGCTGCTCTCCCATGGGGCGTATTTATTGGAGGAAGCGGCTGGGCATGTCAGCATCTTTGGGAGCATTATGCTTTCAGCAGGGATAAACAGTATTTGAAATCTGTGTATCCAACCATGAAGGGAGCTGCAGAATTTTATTTAACTGCCATGATTGAAGATGAAGACGGAAAGTTAATTACCTCACCTTCCACCTCTCCCGAAAATGAATTTACAACGGATGAGGGGATGCGAAGTAGTGTTGCGGAAGGGAATACTATGGAAAGAGCAATCATCTGGGATTTATTTAATAATGTTGTCCAGGCAGCTAAGGTTTTGGGTATAGACAGCGAATTTGCTGAAAAAGTTGCCACTGCCAGAGATCGCATCCGGCCATTGCAAATTGGGCGTTATGGGCAACTTATGGAATGGGGCAAGGATTGGGATGATACCACAAGTACACACCGCCATGTGTCACATTTATTCCCATTGCATCCCGGCAGGCAGATCACCGCATTGGGAACGCCGGCATTAGCAGCTGCAGCCAGAAAATCATTAGAGTACCGTACCGATATTGGGACCGGTTGGAGTAAAGCCTGGAAGACTAATTTTTGGGCGAGGTTGCGCGAAGGAGACAGGGCCCATAAGCTCCTTTCAGATCAGCTTACTTTTACCGAAACCTCCGGTTTTAACATGAGCGATGGAGGCGGTACTTATCCCAATCTGTTTGATGCGCATCCACCATTCCAGATCGATGGAAATTTCGGCGCCCTATCAGGAATCACAGAGATGTTGCTCCAAAGCATGGAAAACTATGCTCCAGATAAATACATTATTGATTTACTGCCGGCCCTGCCTTCTGCATGGAATAACGGTTCTGTAAAAGGGTTGAAGGCAAGAGGGGGATTTGAACTAAACATGAGTTGGAAGAATGGGTCATTAGCCGATGCTCAAATACAATCTCTGAATGGGGAAGAGTGCCGATTAAGAACTAAAAACCCTGTAAAGGTAGTGGGGGTAAACACAATTCCTGAAAAGTCCGGCGACTATTATATAACAACTTTTAAAACGATACAAGGAAAGGTATATCAAATTCAAAGGTTATAGATATCTCTTCACGAATCAATTTAATACACAAGAATTGACATCTGACGTATTAATGATATTGCATTTAATAAAAGAAAAATGAATAATTCTTTAAACACAAACACTGTATTGGTAAAAACGGCAGTTTTTGTATTGTTACTCTTTTTTGTAGGAATCTCTGGCTTTTCTCAGCCTGTAAGAAGTAAATTGAATTTTAATAACGGGTGGAAATTTAAGCTTGGCGACTATAAAGGCGCCGAAGCCATCACTTATGACGATGCTAAATGGGAAACTATTGGTTTGCCTCATTCCTTCAGCATACCTTATTTCATGTCTTCTGATTTTTATACCGGCTATGGTTGGTATAGAAAGAATTTTGAGATTCCGGCAGCATATAAAGAAAAACGCTTATTTATGGAGTTTGAAGGGGCGTTTCAGGATGCAGAGATTTTTGTTAACGGAAAAAAGGCTGGAGCGCATAAAGGCGGGTATACCGGTTTCAATATTGATATTACAAAACTGACAAAAACAGGCAGTAATGTCCTTGCCGTACGATTGAACAATATGTGGAATCCTTGTCTGGCTCCAAGAGCAGGCGAGCATACTTTTTCTGGTGGAATATATAGAGATGTTTACCTGGTTGTTACTAATCCTGTACATGTGGATTGGTATGGAACTTTTGTAACCACACCTTCTGTTAGTGTCAGCCAGGCTACTGTAAATGTAAAAACAGAGATACGGAATGACGATACTAAAACAAGGCAAATTAAACTAGTTACTAAGATCTTTAATAGTAAGGGGAAGCTGATATCTTCTGTTTCTACAGTGAAAAATATAGCATCGCAGGCTACATTTACTTTTGACCAGACTACACCCGCTATCTCAAATCCTGAGCTATGGCATCCTACCCATCCCTTTATGTATCGGGCCGTAACTAACCTGTTTGAAGGAAATAAGCTATTAGACGATTATGAAACACCATTTGGTATTCGTTGGCTGAAGTTTACCGCTGATAAAGGATTTTTTATAAATGATGAACATTGTTACCTGAAAGGGGCAAACGTACATCAGGACCATGCAGGTTGGGGTGATGCCGTTACGAACGCAGGTTTTTACCGCGATGTAAAATTGGTGAAAGATGCCGGATTCAACTTTATTCGCGGATCGCACTATCCTCATGACCTCTCCTTTGCGGATGCCTGTGATGAACAGGGGATGCTATTCTGGTCTGAAAATGCCTTCTGGGGAATTGGTGGATTCTCCCGAAATCCCGAGGGCTACTGGAATTCAAGTGCATACCCAACTATTGCAGCTGATAGGCCTGAATTTGATGCTAGCGTACTGACGCAGCTGGAAGAAATGATCAGAATATCCAGAAACCATCCGTCGATATTCGTATGGAGTATGTCTAACGAGCCTTTTTTTAGTTCGCCCGAGGCAATAGCACCCATGCGTGAACTTTTAAAAAAATCAGTTGCTCTTTCACATAAACTTGATCCTACGCGCGCAGCTGCCATAGGTGGGGCTCAGAGGCCGTTAAATGAAACCAGGATCGATTTGCTTGGTGATGTTGCCGGATATAATGGTGATGGAGCCTCAATTTCTGTCTTCCAGAACCCCGGGATACCTACAGTAATTTCGGAATATGGAAGCACAACAGCCGACAGGCCAGGTAATTATGAACCCGGGTGGGGAGACCTTGAAAAGGATAAAGGGGAAGGAGTACACCCCTGGAGAAGCGGGCAAGCCATCTGGTGTGCTTTCGATCATGGAAGTATTGCAGGCGCACAATTGGGAAAGATGGGAATAATCGATTATTTCCGTATTCCTAAGCAGTCATGGTATTGGTACCGCAATTTTTACAGGAATATTCCACCTCCCGTTTCCCCCGTAAGTGGAACTCCGGTTAGATTAAGTTTGGAAGCAGATAAAGTACTTGCAAAAACTAACGGGACGGATGATATTATTTTGCTTGTTAAAGTTTTAGATAAAGACGGAAATTTAATTAGCAATAACCCTCCTGTGGAGCTAAGTATTGTTTCTGGCCCTGGAGAGTTTCCTACCGGGTCTTCTATCAAATTCGAAGAGAAGAGTGATATCAGGATTTTGGATGGGCAGGCGGCAATTGAATTTCGCTCGTATTTTGCTGGAGAAACAATAATACGGGCCACTTCACCCGGGCTTCAACCTGCTGAGGTAAAATTGCGCTTTGAGGGGCCTTTCGCGTTTAAGCCTGGCCTTAGCCTGCAAGTGAAAAAACGCGATTACATACGTTTTAGTAAAAAAGGCCAACCTAATATCCCACAGGTTTTCGGCAAAGATAACCCCACTTTTTCGAGTAGCTCTATTCCTATCAATCCAGCGGGCTATGCTGCTGATGGGAATAAAAAAACTTTTTGGAAAGCGTCTGAAAATGATCCTAATCCATCATGGACGCTGGATACAGAAAAGGGAGTGTCTATATCTGATATTAAAATTAGCTTTCCTGAAGAGAATATTTATCAATATAAGATTGAGGTTTCCGAAAACCGGCAGGCATGGAAATTTGCTGCCGATTTTATGCAAAATTCAAAAAGGGAATCAGTGAAGCAAATATCACTTTCGGGGATCACTGGAAGGTTTCTTAGGATAAGTTTCAGGAATGCATCGATTGCAGGAATAGCTGAAGTCGAGGTTGTTGGTAAGATTTTGGAGTAAGCAAGATTTCTTCAAAAATTAAGTATGAATAACATTCATTTAAAAAAAAAGACGCTGGCTTTACAAGCTTGTGGAAATTTGATTATCCTCCATATCGCAGAGAATGACCAAACTGTACATTCATTAAATTAGAAAAGATGAACGCTATTATCAATACATTGCCTCTTTTTATAAAAAGAACAATATCCTCTCCTGTTAAAATAAAAGTATTATTGAACTGCTTTTTAATCCTTTTTGTTTTTTCTGCAAAAACTCAGACTAAAAATCCCTTCGGCAATCCGCTGATCCCTGATATGATTGCAGATGCCAGCATCCAGGAACTTAACGGGACTTTTTACTGTTATGCAACAACAGATGGTTACGATAGAGGGCTGCAAACATCTGGTCCGCCGGTAGTATGGAAGTCTAAAGACTTTGTACATTGGAGTTTTTCCGGATTTTATTTCCCCTCTGCGGTGGGAACTAAATACTGGGCGCCCAGTAAGGCTGTGGCAGCGAATGGCAAATATTATATTTATCCCACGGTCAATGGTTTTATGTACCCTGCTGTTGCAGATTCGCCTGATGGACCTTTTAAACTGGCTCAGGGTGTTGACACATTTTCCTTACCCTTTACTTCGGCAACCTTATTAAAGTCGAAGAATCCCAAAGGTCCTGCCGGTATCGATGCTGAAATTTTTATCGATGATGACCAGCAGGCTTATGTTTTCTGGCAGCGCAGGTTTGCGGCTAAACTGAACCCGGATATGGTTTCTGTAGATACCGCCTCTGTTATTAACATTTCAACAAAGCGGCAAGGTTATTCTGAAGGCCCCATTTTTTTTAAACGAAAAGGCATTTATTACTACCTATACACCCTTGGTGGTGATGAAAAATACCAATATGCTTACGGGATGGGCAAAATATCGCCACTCGGGCCATTCGACTTTCCTGAAAAAGACATTATATCCACTACCAATCACGAACGTCAGGTATTTGGTCCGGGTCATGGTTCTGTGTTTAACGTGCCGGGAACCGATGATTACTATTTTGCGTATTTAGAATTTGGCAGAAGAAGCACCAACCGGCAAACCTATGTAAACAAGTTGGAGTTTAATGAAGACGGCACTATCCGGCCGGTCGATTTAACGCTCGATGGGGTAGGGGCTCTTCACCCCGAAGATGTATCTTACGCAGGAAGGATCAAGGTTGTCAACTCAAAGGTGTCGAGTGTCCGCTCCGATTTGATCATTAAGCGTAATCAAGATTCATTATTTCGAAAAACAGAATCTTTTTCATCCCAGTTTGCTTTTG
>CBFGOI010000156.1:0-8190 GCA_965650335.1 uncultured Pedobacter sp.
CAGTCATCATGCTACCCTTCCCCGTCATTGCCGACCGATCGGCAATCGTAATGCGTTTTACCGGAAAAAAGAAGAGGAACATGCTCTGCATTAGGATTCCCGCCTGCGCGGGAATGACGGTGATGGGGTGCTAAACGACAATCGCCATCCCAAGTGCCCCGTCATTGCCGACCGATCGGCAATCGTAATGCGTTTTACCGGAAAAAGAAGAGGAACGAGCACTGCGTTAGGATTCCCGCCTGCGCGAGAATACAGGGCAGGGTTTAAGCCTGCTTTTCTCTCAATAACTTGTGGTGATAAATATAAGAGCCGAACACAAATACCAGACCCAACAGCATGAATACCAGATCCGTCAAGGGAGTGCCCACCATAAGGAATGCATAGGTTGCGCCGATCAGATCGAAAGTGAATCCGGCATAGGCCCATTCCTTCAGACGGGCGAAGCCCGGAACCAGCAGCGCAATAATACCCAGGATTTTTGCTACGGCCAGAAGATGCAGTACATTATATGGATAGCCGATAGTCTTCATCATTGCTTCTCCCTGAGGGTTAGGCATGAAACTGGTTACTGCCGACATGAGCATCAGGGCTATTAACAGTACCGTAAAGATCCAGTAAATGATTTTAGTTTTCTTCATGTTGTGGTTGTTTTAATTATAAGCACATTCATTATGAATTATATTAACAAATATGCAAGTCTTTAATCATAATTCCAGGTTGTGAATGCGACAACTTTAGGGTATTTAGCGTAGTTTTCTGGGACTCATTCCTGCCCTCCCCATTATTGCCGACCGGATCAGCAATCGTAATGCGCTATACTCATAAAGAATGATTTGCTCTGCATTAGGATTCCCGCCTGCGCGGGAATGACGGCGATGGGTGAACGAACCGAGTATGGTTTCAGTGTCGTTTAAAGAACTCCGTCTTTACTAAATGATGATCGTCGTCCCGACCCTCCTCATGATTTCCGACACGGCGATGGGTGAATGAACCGAGTGCCGTGTTTCAGTGTGCCATCGTTTAAAAAACTCCGATCTTATTAAGATTGCCGCAGGCGCGGGAATGACGGGTTGGTATTGTGCCATACTAACAAAAAATGCTCCCTACGAAATCGTAAAGAGCATTTTGTAATCAGAACGGTAATCTTCTATTTCCACCCATCGTTTTGCACAAGTACTCCATTTGAAGAAGTAATATGTGTTGCGGGAATAGGGAAATGGCTGAATTTTGCGTAATTAAAGTTTGTTCTGCCGTAGGTATTTTTCAGTAAAGACTCAGTATAACCTGTACCGTCACTACCATTTGCCGCAGCAACATTATTATAGCGAACTAAATCAAACCAACGATTAAATTCCATAGCAAGCTCGACACGGCGTTCATGCCATATGGCCAGACGTAAGGCAGTTTTATTTGTGGTTATAATTTGCGGAAGTATTCCTGCTCCTCCATTTTCGCCGGCGGCAACTGACGCTGCAAAGGTTTTATTTCCACGGGCACGATAGCGGATCTGCTCTAAGTACTTCAATGCGTCAGCTGTATTCCCCAGCTCATTGCTTGCCTCGGCAGCAATAAGTACAATATCTGCAAATCGTAAAAACATTGGATTAACATTTTGAAAGTTGAAATTACCCTGATTCCAATATGAAAAAGGCCAGATAATCTTTTTATTGGTATAATTAACACCGGCAGGAAATGTAACCGGCTGATTGTTATTGTAACCTTCGATAATATCCGTTCTGGTAAATATACTGGCTGTATACCGGGGATCTCCGCTTTCATATTCGCTTACAAGATTTGCTGAGGGATAAACACCCGCATTACCTCCTATTGAAGGTAAGCCCTGCCATTGTGTATATGGGGCGAACCAGCGTCCGGCCGAAACTGAAGTATTGAAAATATAGCCTCCTGGCAACATATTTTCTTCACTATACAGCTGATCGGGGCTAAATACGCTACGATAACTGGGAAGCAATTTATATTCAGGGCCATTAATTACCATTTCTGCATAGGTTTTGGCATTGGCGTAATCACGCTCATATAAATAAACTTTAGCCAGCAAACCCTGTGCGGTTCCTTTAGTAACACGGCCTAAATCTTTGGTACCCCATTGTGCTCTGGTTGGTAAATGGTCGATGGCATATTTTAAATCAGAAATAACCAGTTTAATTATATCCGCGTGCGAACTTTTAGGGATGTTGTACTCTGAAATATCCGGATCATGGTCGCGTAAGGGGGCATCTCCAAAAACATTCGTGAGGTCGAAATTATAATATGCGCGGAAAAATTTTGCCTGTGCCTCATATAATACAGCCGAGCTTCGTGCCGCCATTTCAGGGGTGCGATCTATTACCACATTCGCATAATGGATATTTTGATAGGTTCTGTCCCAGTAGCGCTCAATATTATAGTTGTCGGCAAAAAAGGTATAATTTTGAAACACGTTAAAATCAGCATTTGTTCCTACTACAAAATCATCTCCAGCCATTTCGTGTGTAGACCACTGTTGCTGACCGATTCTGAATTCCCGCCAGGCAAGTGTACCATACAGCCTGTTTACAGCCAGGCCAAGTGTGGTAGAGTCCGACGAAAAACTCGCAGTTGAAAGAACACCCAGTGGCTCCTTGTCAAGAAAATCCTTCTTGCATGACGCTAAACATATAATGATCAGCGCTAAATATATTTTTATTGAAAATTTCATGGTCTTTAATTAAATGATTTAAAAAGTCACATTAACACCTGCTCTCACCGTTCCTGAAACAGGATAAGTTCTAAAATCATCTCCCATAGTAGAAACACTGTAAGAGTTAGAAACTTCCGGAGAAAACCCTTTGTACTTGGTGATATAAAAAGGATTGGTGGTATTTACGTATAAACGAAGATTTGAAACTTTAACACGACTTAGCAGTCCCTTATTAAAGGTATAACCTAACTCCATATAGCGGGCTTTAATATAAGTTGCGTCACTTAAGGTAAAGTCTGATTGCTGAGTTGTAGAAGTATTCACGGCGTAGCGTGGAATAGTAGTATTGGTATTTGTTGGGGTCCAGGAGTTCAGCCACTCGACATTCAGATTCGAGAGCCCCGAAGTAACAAACTGATTGCGGGACGAATTATTGATTTTACCTCCGAAACTGCCCATCATATCCACAGCAAAATCAAATCCTTTGAAAGCAGCAGTTACTGAAACACCTCCAACGAATTTAGCATGAGGCGAGCCGATATCTGTTTTATCTTTCACATCAATAACACCATCTCCGTTCAGATCTTTAAAAATAAGATCTCCTGGTTTAAGTCCTGACCAGAACTGTTTACCGGCAACACCTGATTTAGCAACAGCATTGGCGTTTAACTGATCAATTTCAGCCTGGCTCTGGGCGATGCGGTCTACACTGTATCCATAGAAATTACCGATAGAACTTCCTGCCCTGGATATATGTGTTGAAGGCACCATGAAATCAGAACCAAAAACCGTTAAGCCCTTAAAATCAAGTATTTCATTTTTATTGGTACTTCCTGTAAGCTTGATACCGTAATTTAAACCGTGTGTTTTATCATCCCAGCTAGCCATAAACTCATATCCTTTGTTGCGAACTGCTCCTACGTTTGAATACGCAGGGATTGATATTCCAGACGAGCCGCCAGGAATCGGAAGCTGAAGCAACAAATTTTTCGTATCCCTGTTATAATAATCTACTTCAAACTTTAACCGGCTGTTCAACGTGGCAAACTCTATACCCAGATCCGTTTGTTCTGAGAACTCCCAGGTAATATCAGGGTTTGATGCTGCGATAATGGTGGCATTATTATAAAATACTTTGTTAAAAACGCCTGCATACGTCATTTCCTGGTAAAGCGTGCTGTACGTTTGGTAATTAGCTATTTTATTGCTTCCTACTTGTCCCCAGCTTCCTCTCAACTTCAGACTGTTTATCCAATTGATGTCTTTCAGGAAATTTTCATTCGATGCGTTCCAGCCCAAAGCAAAAGATGGGAAGTTGCCCCATTTCTTTCCCTCAGCAAATTTCGAAGAACCATCCGCACGAACCGAAGCTGTTAGAAGGTAGCGTTCTTTATAGTTATAGTTCGCTCTGAACAGATAAGAAAGGATTGACTCGCTTGATGGAAACGTTGCATTTGACCAACTCAAGCTAGACGTTGGCAGTGCCTGAAGATATCTGTTATCTTCGCCGGTGGCTAACAGGCCCGAACCTGTTAAATCCATCGTATTAAAGTTGTAATTCTGAGCAGTGTAACCAGCCAGCAAATTAATGTGATGGTCGCTTCCTAATTGCTTATCATAAGTAAGCGTATTTTCCCACAGCCAGGTATATCTGGTTTCGTAACCGGATTGCAAAGAGTTGCTTCCCTGTATCTGGTTCGGACTTGAAACATTGAATGCAGGCACATAGGTATTTAGACGATTAAGCGCATAATCGGTACCATAGCTGCTGCGGAAAGACAAACCTTTAACAAGTTCATAGTTCAAATAGGCATTACCCACAAATTGAAGCGGTGATGTATGAACGTCTTTGTTTAGTTCAGAAGCAGCATATGGATTAATTATATCAGGGTCTTGTCCTGGAGTGTAAGAGCCATCATTCTTATAAACAGAAAGTAATGGTGATATCCGATATAGAGAATTTAACCCACGACCGCCATTCCACTGCGCACTTCCGTTAAAATTACTTTTAGCAAAAGACAGGTTATGGCCTATTTTAAGTTTTTTATTCAATTGATAATCGCTATTAGCACGAAGCGTTAGGCGATTAAAGTCCGAAAACTTAACTATTCCGTCTTCCTGATGATATGTAGCGCTGATATTATAATTTGTTTTCTCGCTTCCTCCGGAAACCGCCAATTGATAGTCGCTCGACATACCGTTTTGAAGCAATTCTTTTGACCAGTCGGTGCCTTCGCCAATCGATGCTAAATCTGTATACACCGGAGCTAAGCCAGCATTGGTTTTAAACAGATTAACCAATTGGGCATACTGTTGGCCATTCGCTATATCCGGTCTGCGGGTTAAGAATTGAGAACCCTGACTTGCTGAGAAATTAAAAACCGGCGTACCGTTTTTCCCCTTTTTGGTAGTAACAAGTATTACACCATTTGCACCTCTTGAACCATAGATGGAAGTTGCCGAAGCATCTTTAAGTATCTCCATTGAGGCAATATCGCTGGGAGCTAAAAAGGCAATGTTAGCTACCATCATACCATCAACTACGTATAGTGGGCTCGCATCTCCGTTAGTTCCTAAACCCCGGATGAATACCAAAGGGGCCGCACCAGGGCCGCCCTGATTTGAAATTTGAACACCCGGTGCTTTTCCTTGTAATGCTTCGGCAGGGTTACTGCCGCCAATCTTAGTTAAATCAGCACCTTTAATGCTGGTAACAGAGCCTGTTAAGTCAGACTTACGCTGAACGCCATATCCTACTACGACAACTTCATTCAGGTTTTGTGAAGCAGCTTCTAAAACCACAGTTATTGAGTTTTGCCCGCTTATCTGTACTTCTTTGGTTTTAAAGCCTATATAATCAAAAACCAGTACCGGATTTTCGTTGGTAACATTTATCCTGAACTGCCCATTTATATCTGTTGATGTCCCCTGGTTAGTTCCCTTTACTTTGACAGTAACTCCGACCAATGCTTCGCCCTTCTGATCGGTTACCGTACCAGCCACATCAACTTGTTGTGTGCTTTGAGAATTTTCTTGGTCCTTGCTTTTTGAAATCAGTACCGTGTTGCCATTAATTGTGTAAGATAGTGAATGAGCTTTAAAACACTCATCCAGAATCTCTGGCAATGGTTTACCCTGGCAGGTTATCGAGATTTGATTGACATTCTCCAGAGCTTCTGAACTATAAATGAAATCATAATTCGTCTGCTGCTTTAATTTAACAACCAACTCACTGAACGTGATTTTATTCACTTTAAGACTAACTGTCTGCCCCAGACCTGCTGCACTAACCTGCATTAGTGAAATCGTTAGTAAAATTATTATTAGCTTCATAATTCGCAATGTATCAAGAGCAAAGCCCTTGAAATGTGCAATATTTTTTCTATACATTTGAATGTTAGTTTTAAGTTATACTGATTATGTAATGTTGGGGGCTTAAATCTGACCCGGTATTTTACCTGTCGTCAGGGGCGGAGCAAACGCTCCTGACTTCATTTGTTTTCTGCAAAGCATTTACTTCATCACCGTCACCCTCCTTCCTTCGGTTTTGAATCGAACACTTCCTACTGTTTCCAAACTAGCCAGAAGCTCAGAGAGGCTTTTAGATTTGGAAAATACTACACCAAATCTCTCCTGCCCTACATTATCTTTAAATTCAACCTCAATATCATACCAGCGTGCAACCTCTTCCATAATGCTTCTGATATCCTCATCCTGAAACTTAAAAAATCCGTTTTTCCAGGCAATCGCTTTATCCACATCTGTTTCAAAAACCTTTATATCTTTTTGCTGAATTGCCACAGCCTGCTGCCCAGGCTTTAACCGTATAGCTTTCTGGTCTTGTCCTTCAACAATTACAGATCCCTCAACAAGAGATGTTTTAACAGTTCCGTTATGATAGCAGGATACATTAAAATGAGTGCCCAGCACTTTGATAACAACACCATTTGCCTCGACGTGAAAAGGCGAATGTTTATTTTTTGCAACTTCAAAATATGCCTCACCTGTTAATTGCACCCGTCTTATTTTTTCTTTAAAAGTAGATGAGAATCGAATGGACGAAGCAGAATTAAGCCAGACGCGGGTACCGTCGGGCAACAAAACTTTATATTCGCCGCCTCTGGGAGTGGCTACCGTTGAAAACGATGCGGCTGCAACTGCTGGACTTGAGGATACCTGATAAACCAGCATGCCATATTTTGAATTACTGATCCGCGTATTGCTGGCATACGCAAGTATACCAGTATCAAGATTATTGAGTTTATAAACTTTGCCCGATGATAGCGTAAGTGTCGCCCGGCTGTCGCCAGGCATAACGCTATTACTTACATGAAAATTTCCATGTGCTTTCTCTGTTTTAACCAAATTATTTGAAAACATACGTGATTGTGAATAAAACCAAAGACTAACAGAAACAAAAATGAGTAGCGAGGCAGCAATCAAGGTCCATTTTAACCTTTGAGATAAATTAGGCGTAGCAACCGGCTTAACTTTATGTGCTGAAAATCGTGGGTCATCTTTAATCTTTATAAGAAGATTTTCAGACCTTATTTTATCAAATTGAGGTTTAACATGGTCTCCGAAAACTTCTTCGGTGATCTCCTGATCGCCAGGAATATTCAAATAATGCAACAGTTCTTCACATTCCTTTCTGCTTAATTGATTTGAATAGTACGAATCTATTAATTGATGAAGCCTTTTAACGTCCATTAAAAGTTAATTTTATAAGTGTTTAAAATCAAGGAACGGAGAAGGAAGACAGAGGTACTAGTCGCTTCGAAATTATTTTATAAAAAAAAGCAGGAAAATAATTACCGAAGTATAATCTTGAATTTTAAGCCTGAGAGTTTTCAAGGCCTGAGCAGTATGGTTTTTTACTGTATTTTTAGAAATGCTTAGTTTCTGGGCAATTTCTTGGTGAGAAAGGCCACCCACTCTGCTTAATTGAAATACTGTTTGCTGTTGTCGGGGTAATTGATCCAGAATTTCATTTGTGATTCGCTGAAGCTCGTCTCCTAAAATCCTGTCCTCTGTATGGTTTCTTAATTCTTCCATTGAAATCATTAATTTCTCACTAAGAATAAAAGACTTTTTTACATCTCTCAGAATATCTAAGGATTTTCTTTTTGCGATTACATATATATAAAGCCACAGATCGCCGGATACATCCAACTTTTCTTTACTTGTCCACAAACTGATAAATGTTTCCTGCACAACATCTTCACATCGGTCCTCATCTCCAAGAAAGCGATAAGCGGTTTGATATATCTTTTCACTAAAAAGATAATACACCTCGTTAAACGCGGACTCGTCTCCATTTTTCAGGCGCTTAATTAATTGGCTGTCGACACGCTTCTGCATAATGCGACTCTGGTTAGCTCTTTATAATTGGTTTATATAAGTAAGACACCTGTATGCGAGCTCAATACTCTTGTAAAAGAAAATTTATATGATAGATGCGCGGAGAGGTGTCATTTGAACGACATCCGTCATTCCTGGAGCGTCGTCAT
>CBFGOI010000157.1:0-8158 GCA_965650335.1 uncultured Pedobacter sp.
TTTTTTGGCCTCGTTATTTGCTTCAGCTATGCTTTTGAAATAGTATTCTTTTACATAAACAGAAGGGTTCTCTGTGTCGTTTTTGTAACAAGAGAATGTAATAAACAGGCATATAAAACAGAGAATAAAGAAGTATCTAATCATATAATAAGACGAAAAGAGGCTGTCTCCTACATTTGTTGCACAAACAAAGAGACAGCTTCTATAAATAAATAGAAGAAAATTATCTTGGCAATCCCTTAATAACAACGATCTGACTACCTTGCATTTCATTAGAGCGTTTATTGCCACCATCAGGTTTTTTAAACTTATCTAATTTCCATGTATGAGGCTGAATGGCTAAATAAAATGTGTTTGGAACTCCAATAACATCTGAAATATCAATCAAAGCGCCGTACTCCCAATTTCCTTTTTCAGCGGTTTCAGACGCTAAAGGATGGAAGTTCGCATCAGTTCTTCTATGGTCTAATTCAAATACTACTTTAAGTTCCTTGGTCGCTAGATTATACTGGTACAAATAGGCATCGTGTGTTTCGTCGCCATAAGTATTGGGATCTTCCTGAATATATGCATAGTTAGCCGTTACACAAATATTGTCAGGATTTTGAAACTCTTTTGCGATCCCACTTTCATTATCTCCGTCTAAAATACATTCTAATTTTCCAGTCAGAGGATTGTTTGCGTCCAATACCAATTTATATACACGTCCTTTTACTGTTCTTGAAAGGTCGGCATTTGCTCCGGTTGGGTCTTGCCCGCAAACGTTAAAATAAATTTCGCGTGAGGCTGCCCCGCTGCCTTTGCGGCAGTCGATATCTTCCACACGCCCGAATTTAATAGCTTTTAAGGGGTCAACTAAGGCTTGTATTTGTGCTCCTGTAATGGTTTTATGGTTCTCAATCTTTACAAATTCAACATCATAGGATGAGCCTGCAGTAATGTCTCTTTCACGCTGATTTAAATCTTTACGGCGTAACATGTATTGCTCACCGTTGTCAAGATCGCCAACAGCATTAGCCAGATAAAGTGCTACCTGACCACCACTGGCATCAGAAGCATCTTCACCTGTAATAATTATTGTTTTACCCGGAAAAGCGCCTTTATCTAATGGAACAGCATTCTCACCGCTCCAGTGCCCTAAGCCTATAATAGCTTTTGACTGGTACTTGTCGTAAACAGCAGATAGAGGATCGATTTTATGAGTCATAGCTTCTACAGCACTCTCACCCACCGATAAGTAATAGGGGCCGAAGCCATTTTCTTCGGGTGTTATCATGGTTCCAGAACATAATCTCCATTGCCCGGCATCTGAGTTTAGTGCATATTCACCTTTTACAGGTTTAAATGTTTTGTCTAATGTAATTCTGGATACAGAGTAATTATCTTCATGATTAACCATCATATAGAATCCGTTTCCATCGGGTTTTTTTACAATACCAGATCCATCAGCGGAGCCACCGAAAATGAAGCCAGGAGATTCACTTAACACATCTTCGCTACTAATCAAAGAATAAAGTTCAAGACTTGTAAAGCCATTCATAGCCTTTAATAGCACCGGAGTTGCTGAATGACTTTTAAGTACAACAGAAGTTCCCTCGATATTCTTCTTGTCGTCCTTGCATCCGGTAAAGATTGTAGCAGAAATTGATGTTGCTGCCAAAACATAAGCAAATGTGCTTTTCGTAAGTGATAATTTCATGTTAGTTTTACTTTTCACGAAAGTATCTATCCAGTTCAATTCCGGGGTTAAACCTGTTTTAAGTTTCTGTTACGATTTCGGGCGGGGTTAATTGATGGATTAAATTTGCCTGAGGATTGCCTGTTTTTATTCAGGCTGGTTAACATCGAATTAACATGGATATTACTTTTCTTTAATTGCCAGGTAACTTGCAGCTAACATTGTGCTAATACTTTTGCAACGAATCAAAAATTGTAAAAGTGAAACACAATCTCATTATCAGAATTTTAGCTCTAGTTGTATGTATTACCGGAGTATTAATCTCAGATACTTTCGCGCAAGGTAGCGGTAAAATCACCGGAAAACTTAACGACAAAAAAACCGGAGAAACACTTATAGGAGTTTCCGTGAAAACTTCGGGGACCACAAAAGGCGCCTCAAGTGACGTAGAGGGGCGATATACCTTAGGCGGCCTTGCAGCAGGAAATTATACCTTGGAATTTTCTTATGTTGGTTATCCTACCAAAAAGATTTCTGATATCATAGTTTCGGCAGGCAAGGTTACAAATCTGGATGTGATCATGGAAGAATCCGGACAGGAATTGCAGCAGGTGGTTATTACGGCTACGGCTAAAACAGAAAATATCAATGCTTTATATGTTAGTCAAAAAGCCAGTGTACGAGTATCAGACGGAATATCTGCCGAAGCGATTAAACGCTCACCTGATAGAAATACAGGCGAAGTTTTAAAGCGTGTTAGCGGCACAAGTATTCAGGACAATAAGTTTGTAGTGGTTAGAGGATTAAGTGACAGATACAATACCACCATGATGAATAATGCTCCATTGCCAAGTTCTGAACCCGACAGAAAGGCTTTTTCATTCGATATAGTACCTTCCGGTTTGATTGATCAAATTGTAATTAACAAAACAGCAGCCGCAGATTTGCCCGGGGATTTCGCCGGAGGCGCTATCCAGCTAAAGACTAAAGATTTTCCTGATCAAAGGGTATTGGATTTTACCTATTCGGCAGGTTACAATTCGGCGTCAACATTCAATGAGTTTAAATCAGGAGAATCTGGCAAATATGATTTTTTATCTTTCGATGATGGTTCCAGAGACTTGCCATCATCCTTTCCATCAACCAGGAAAAAATTCATCAATACTACTTACGATCAAAAAGTTCAATTAACCAGGCGCTTAAGCAATTCATGGGGCGTTAACTCCGGACAGGCGTCACCAGCGCAAAGCTTTCAGGTGAATTACGGCAATTCTTACCATTTGCCGAGCTCTAATAAAATAGGGGTTCAGTTATCGTTATCTTACAGGAATTCAAATAATATCATTCAACAAAGCCGTGCTGATTATGATGCTCTCGGCAGTGGAGAAAAAGACTATACATTTAATTATAACGATGATATTTACAATAAAACCGCTTCTCTTGGCGGCCTTGCTAATCTCTCTTATAGCTTTAAAAAATCAAAGATTTCATTAAAAAATTTTTATAACAGGTCGTTTGAGAACTCTTATACCAGTCGTACTGGCGGATCTTTCGAAGAGCCTAACTTTGATCAACGTAACAGTCAGATCCAGGTAACCCAGCAGCAGGTTTATAATTCAACGCTGGAAGGCCAGCATTCGTTGGGAAAACGAGATAACAGGTTGGAGTGGAACTTGTATTTTAATTCAAGTACCAGAGATAATCCCGATTTAAGAAGAATCTATTATACGCGTTCTGCGAACACTGATGAGCCTTTTCTAGCATCAGTCCCAATCGGATCAGGAAGTCCTAAAAATGCAGGCCGTTTTTACCAGTCACTGAACGATTATTCATACGGGGGAGCTCTTAATTACACTGTTCCTTTTAAGTGGAATGAGAAAGCTCAATCGCTAAAAGCAGGATTGTTAAATCAAATCAAATCCCGTTCCTACGATTTCAGGCAGTTTGGATATAAAGTTACAAACTCTGATAATTTCAATCAGGCGTATCTTTCCTTGCCTCAGGATCAAATATTTGCAGATGAAAATATCGGCGCCTCCGGATTTGTGATCGACGAGATAACCGACCCAAGAGGTATTTATGATGCGAGCGGCCTTTTAAATTCAGCTTATTTGATGATGACCAACGAAGTAGCTAATAAAGTTAAGCTAAACTGGGGGGTACGAGCTGAATCATATATTGAAAAATTAAAGTCTAAAGACGTGACATCGAAAGAGGTTAATAATACCTACTTTGACATCCTTCCTTCTGCCAATTTAATCTATAGTTATAACGCAAAAACAAACTTTCGACTAAGTTATTCAAATACCCTGGCAAGGGCCGAATTCAGAGAACTTGCCGAAGTGCCTTTCTTTGATTTTGAAACTAATAATATTCTTAAAGGAAATAAAGACCTTAAGCGTTCAAGAATCAATAATTATGATTTACGCTGGGAGTATTATCCGTCTGGTGGTCAAATTATATCGGCCTCTGTTTTTTATAAAGACTTTACAGACGCTATTGAGCAGGTTTTTGAATTAGGGTCTGTTGCGGCAAGTAAAGCCATTTCATATCAAAATGCAAAAAAGGCAAGTCTTTATGGAATCGAATTGGAAGGAAGACAAAAATTGGGTTTTCTTGGAAATCAATCTTTCTGGGATAATCTTACCGCATATGTAAATCTATCCTTAATTAAATCTGATGTTCACCTGGATAGGGTTCAATACCCTAATAATAACGATAGCAGACCGTTGCAGGGACAGTCGCCATATCTGATAAATGGAGGTATTTTATATAGTAGCAGAAATTGGTCTCTAAATGCGCTATATAATCGAATCGGACAAAGAATAAATGTTGTAGGCTTTGGCAAATATAATGTTAACGGCAGTTTCGAATATGAATACCCTGATATCATCGAAAACCCCAGAGATGTGATTGATTTTCAAATAAGCCGGAGATTGTTGGGAAGTAGAGCTGAGATAAAATTAAACTTCAATGATATATTGAATCAAAAAGGGGTGCTTTATCAGGATGTTAATCAAGATAGAAAGTATTCTGAAGTAGATCAAACGATCAGAACCCGTAATAATGGATCAAATATTAATTTATCATTCAATTATAAATTCTAGTGACGATTTGTTAATACAGACTTAAACATAAGGTAAAGCCAGAAGTATAATTTCGCATCAAATTAAATAAAAGACATTCATGAAAAGTTTAAAATTTTTACTAATTGGTTTAATTGCGGCAGTTTCGGTAGTATCATCATGTAAGAAAGATAATAATGATGATGAAATTGAAGTATTTGCTCCTGAGACCTTGTCAGGTCAGATCACCTCTGACAAAACATTAACTTCAGATCGCGTTTGGATACTAAACGGTTATGTAAGGGTTATGAGTGGTGCTACACTTACCATTGAGGCAGGTACAATCATCAGGGGCGATAAAGTATCCAATGCCGCACTTATTGTTGAGCGTGGGGGTAAAATCATGGCTTCAGGAACAGCAAATTCACCTATCGTTTTTACATCTAATCAGCCCGCCGGACAAAGAAGCATTGGAGATTGGGCAGGATTAATTATTTGCGGGAAAGCTCCGATTAACCAAACCGGAGGCGAGGCGCAATACGAAAGTGGCGTATTAGGTACAGACGTGGCGAAATATGGAGGTACGATAGCCACTGATAATTCAGGTGTATTAAAATATGTTCGTATCGAATATGCAGGTATCGCCTTGGCTCAGGATAAAGAGATTAATAGTTTAACTCTTGCTGCAGTGGGTTCAGGTACAACTATAGAAAATGTCCAGGCTTCTTTTGGAGGCGATGATGCTTTCGAATTCTTTGGTGGTACGGTGAACTGCAAAAATCTGATTGCTTACAGATGTACTGATGACGATTTTGATTTCGAATACGGATATGTTGGACGCATTCAATACGCCATATCCATGAAAGATCCGAACATTTATGATGCTTCAGCCAGCGGTGCTTCAAATGGTGTAGAAAGCGATAATGGAAGTACAGTAAACGATGTTCCGGCTAACAAACCAATGTTATCAAATTTTACATTTATTGGTCCTGGTGCAAATGCAAATGCTAAGCATAATGCCGGAGTTATTTTCCGTAAAGGAAGTCGTTTCGTTCTTCGTAATTCAATAATCATCGATCATTTAAAATCAGCATTCGAATTAGCAACTGTTGAGGCAGGAGACCGTTTATTCGCCGGTGAATCCGAGTTTAAAAACAACCTGGTATTTGCAAATCAGGCAATATATAAAGTAAGCTCAGCAGGCACGAATTTTCCTGATGCTGGGGCTTTAACCACATTTGCCAATACACAATCAAATACCACTTTGGCTAATGCAGCTGCGGCAGGTATAACCAGTATTAGCTTAACTGCACCAAATCTGACGCTAACTGCTGGTTCAGTTGCTAAAACAGGAGCTAACTTTACAGGCTTAACAGGTTTTGATGTAGTTACTTATCGTGGTGCTATGGATACTAATAACTGGGTATCAGGTTGGGCTAATTTTAGTCCGAACACAACAGAATATTAATATTGCAAAAGTTCTTATTTAACCCTGCCTTGGAAAAGGCGGGGTTTTCTGTTTTTAGACATGTTGCGTATAATTAAATCACGGCTCATAAGCATAAACCACCTTATACTCAGCCTTCATAAGTTTAGACGATAACTGCCCAACTTTTAAGTCGCGTTCCTGAGGTGTTGCCTCACACACTGAATACCTTTTGCCTTTATAAATTATAGGTTTCCCGGTAGGCTTTGTAAACTGCACGGCCATGGTAATATGGGTAGGGTACAGCAATGCAATCATCGGCAAATTGTAGATCTCTTTTACCAGACAGAAGAATAAAGCTGCCCTGTCGTCGCAATCGCTGTAAGATGAAAATAAAGTCTGCTCGGGTGTTAAGCGTTTTTCTTTGCCAAAATTTTGTTCATCGTCTTCATATGAAAAGGCGTTGCGGGTAAAGCGCATTAAATAGTCCACACCTTTTCTCTGACTCATTTTTGAAATGTTTTTTTTAAGATTTGGAATCAGCGAACTATAGGTCTGTTTGCTTAGCGGGATATTAAAATACGAAGCAAAGTCCACGACCGGATAATTGCGGAAAATCCCCTGGATTTCGGAATTCATTAATACATCGAAATGATAAACGCGTTGCTTGTAATTGAACTCAATATTTTTAACCGAATAGTCTTCAGATTTAAATTCCGGCATCTGGGTTACTTTATACGAAAATGGTTTTTTACCCTCCGGGATAGTAATGTCAACTGGATAGATCTTATTCTTTTTTAAATCAATATTTTCATAATCGTGAATGTTCAAGCAAACGTACTGTTTCCCATTGCTCATATAAAAGGGGATGTCAGAAATATCATCGTCGCTCAAAACATAAAATAGAATTTTATCTTTTTCCAGGGCAAGTCTTGCGTCGTAGCCTGTTTTCGCCAGAAAAAACCACTTGTATAAAGTATACCGGTAATAGTTCGTTGCTTTGGGGGCTATTTGTTGGGCCGTTTTACGAATTAGCTGGTAATATAGCCAGTCGTTTAAGTGGTATTTTTCTTTATGAGAAATCAGGGCATCTACTATTGGCTGGTATTTAGATTTGTTTATGGATGTGTAAAATGCAGTTAGCACTTTTTCGTTTAAGGTGTCTGAAAATTTAACATTAACAGACTCATCCAGTTCAAAATTGAAGGTATTGCCGTAAAATTCAAAACTATAATTCTGTGCTATGCTGAGATTATACCAAAGCATTAACACCAATGTGAATATAGCTTTACCCCCTGAAGCATGTTTTAGGGCTCTCATTGTAAGGATTTATTAATATTAAACTTACATAATCTTAATGTATTTAACGTGTCTTTTTTGAAAGAGTTTCGTGATTATCTGCATTCGTTCAGAAAGCTCATATTTTAAAAAATAAATTTTGAGAAGAAAAATATTAATCGTAATATTGCAATGTAATGGGGCTGACGAAATCTGAAATATTCACCGACGAGCAAAATAAATTGGCTCAGTTATTAAAGGCTTTAGCACATCCTGCCCGGATCGCGATTATTCAGCAGATCATTAAAACCAATGCCTGTATATGCGGAGATCTTGTGGAGGAATTAGGTTTGGCCCAGGCAACCATATCACAACATTTAAAAGAACTCAAAAATGCGGGCTTAATTCAGGGAACGATAGAGGGTGTGAGCGTATGTTATTGCATCAATCCGGAGAACTGGAAAATGCTTGAAACCATATTGGGAGATTTCATCTCCTCCTATCAAGGTTCAAAAAACTGTTGTTAAAATTTTTTGCATTAAATAATCGCAATATTGCAATAATACAAATAAATAAAATTATGAAAACAGACGAAGAAGTAAAAGAATTGGTAAGGCAAAAGTACAGTGAAATTGCTTTACAGGATAAATCAACGAACGAAACTTCATGCTGTGGCTCTGGCTGCTGCAGCGACGAAGTTTACAACATTAT
>CBFGOI010000158.1:0-8126 GCA_965650335.1 uncultured Pedobacter sp.
CGTGCAGCACGAGTTGGCTCAAAATCTGCATAATAACCATCAACTTCTTTGCTTAATGTATTTAGAAGCGAAATTACCCATCGATCGATCTCCGGTCTGTTTTCGATCGCAATTTCGGCTTCAGAATAGCGGAAGTTATCAATATTGGCATACAGAGCGAAAAAGGCATAGGTATTGTAAAGTGTTCCGAAAAATTTCCGGCGTACTTCGTCCAGGCCTTCGATGTTAAATTTCAGGTTATCCCAGGGCGATGCGTTACTGATCATGTACCAGCGTGTAGCGTCGGCACTGTATTTCTCAATTGTTTCAAACGGATCTACTGCATTGCCTAAACGTTTAGACATTTTATTTCCGTTCTTATCCAGAACCAAGCCGTTAGAAACCACATTCTTAAAGGCAATCGAGTCGTTCAGCATTACTGCAATGGCATGCAGCGTAAAAAACCAACCTCTTGTTTGGTCAACACCTTCGGCAATGAAATCTGCCGGATAGGAGGCTTCAAACTTGTCTTTATTTTCAAAAGGATAATGCCATTGAGCATAAGGCATTGCACCCGAGTCGAACCATACGTCAATCAAATCTGGTTCGCGAAGCATCTTTTTGCCAGTGGATGAAATCAAAATAACATCGTCCACATAGGGCCTGTGTAAGTCGAAATGACCTTCAGCAAGGTCGTGCAATTGAGCTTGAGCTTTATCTAATTCTTCATTATCAAGCAATCCGCTATTGATTGCGGCTGTAACTTTGTCTTTTAGTTCCTGAACAGAACCAATGCAAAGTTCTTCAGAGTTGTCCTCCGTTCTCCATATCGGAAGCGGAGTTCCCCAATAACGTGAACGTGAAAGATTCCAGTCTACCAGGTTTTCGAGCCAGTTCCCAAAGCGACCTGTTCCGGTAGCTTCGGGTTTCCAGTTGATCGTTTTATTTAGTTCAACTAAGCGTTCTTTTACTGCAGTGGTTTTAATGAACCAGCTATCCAATGGATAATACAGCACTGGTTTATCAGTTCTCCAGCAATGCGGATAACTGTGTTCGTATTTTTTTACATCGAAGGCTTTATTGTCTTCTTTAAGTTTGATTGCGATAAGAACATCAGTGGGCTTGAAATCGGCAGCTTTGCGTTCTTCATCGGTATAAAATTCCTCCTTAACATAATGGCCGGCAAAATCGCTCACTTCATCAACAAACTTAGCCTGGCGATTAACCAAAGGCTGCTGTTTGCCGTTTTCGTCAATCACCATCACGGCTGGAATTCCGCTGTCTCTGGCCGCTCTAAAGTCATCTGCACCAAAAGTTGGAGCAATGTGAACTATACCTGTACCATCTTCAGTTGTGATAAAATCACCGGGTATTACCCTGAAGCCGTTCTTTTCTAAATCTTCGTTGCTAACGTAAGGCATCAGCTGTTCGTAACGTAGCCCAACTAGATCGGCGCCCTGAAATTCGGCGGCAATTTCCCAGGGGATAAGCTTGTCTCCGTCCTTGTAATCTTGAAAGGAAGCGTTTTGAGCTTCAGGTTTAAAATGCTTAGCAACTAAATCTTTAGCCAGAATTACGCTAACAGGGGCATAAGTATACTGGTTAAAGGTTTTGATTTTCACATAAGTGATGGCGTTCCCAACAGCTAAGGCGCTATTTGAAGGTAAAGTCCACGGAGTTGTGGTCCACGCTAAAATGGCGGTGTCTTCTGCGATATCGTCAAACAACACCGGTATTAAAGGATGTACCTGATCTTTTTTAATGCGAAACTGGGCAACTATTGAGGTGTCTTTAATATTCCTGTACGTTCCCGGCTGGTTTAATTCGTGCGAACTTAAACCTGTACCTGCAGCAGGCGAAAAAGGCTGAATAGTGTATCCTTTATATAAGTATCCTTTGTTGTAAAGTTCTTTTAAAATCCACCAAAGTGTTTCAATGTAATTGTTTTCGTATGTTATATACGGATGTTCAAGATCGACCCAATAACCCATTTTCTCGGTCAGATCGTTCCAAACATCTGTATACTTCATTACTTCTTTCCGGCAGGCCGCATTGTATTCATCCACAGATATCTTTTTACCAATATCCTCTTTGGTGATACCCAACGTCTTTTCAACAGCAAGTTCTATTGGAAGTCCATGGGTGTCCCAACCGCCTTTACGTTCAACCCGGTAGCCTTTCAATGTTTTATAACGACAAAAAATATCTTTAATACTTCTAGCCATAACGTGATGAATACCAGGCATTCCATTGGCAGAAGGAGGTCCTTCATAAAAAGTATAGGGCTTAGAAGCAGGGCGATTAGAGACGGATTTTTCGAATATATTATTCGTTTTCCAGTATTCTAAAATATCTTTTCCTGTTTCAGATAAATTGAGTTGTTTATATTCTTTATACATCTGTCGGCTTCGCTCCAAAATAAGGCTGCAAAGGTAAGAAAATACGCTTAGAAAAATAAATTAAGCATTTCTTAGCCAGGGAAATCGGTTTTAAAATTTGCAATGATTGATTATGCAAAACAACTCATAGAATGTGTAAATCATCTTCAAAGGTCTAGTTAAGAATCTCGCGGATATCTTCTGCACTTAATGACTTAACAAAGCTTTCCTCTGTTGTTATTAAGGATTCGGCAACAGAACGTTTTCTGTTTTGAAGCGCAAGAATTTTTTCCTCGACAGTGTCTTTTGTAATGAATTTATAAATAAAGACCTTCTTCTTTTGACCGATTCTATGAGTCCTGTCAATTGCTTGCTGCTCGACAGCAGGATTCCACCATGGATCGAGCATGAATACGTAATCTGCCTCAGTAAGATTGAGACCAACACCTCCTGCTTTTAAAGAAATCAGGAATAATTTGATGTCGTTGTTTTTCTGGAACTCCTCTACCACTTCGCCCCTGTTTTGCGTTGAGCCGTCCAGATAGGCATATTTGATCTCTTCCGAGTCGAAATAGTTTCGATAAATTTCCAATTGCTTCACAAACTGTGAGAATACCAGTACTTTATGTCCCCGTGATAAGACATTTTCAAGGGTATGAATCACATTTTCGAACTTTCCTGATTCTCCTTCGTAGTCCTTATCAATCATTGAAGGATGATTGGCTATCTGGCGCAGTTTGGTTAAACCTTGTAATACCTGGATTTGTGATTTCGCAAACGTGCCGTCTTCCAAAGCTCTAAGCATGTCATTTCTATACTCAGACTTTACATCATCATAATACTTCGCCTGCTCTTCGCCCATCTGGCAGTAGAAAAGCTGGATGGTTTTTTCCGGAAGTTCTTTCGCCACCTGGTCCTTTGTGCGTCTTAGCACGAATGGTTTTATGAGTGCCTGCAGCTTTCGGGCAACTTCTTCATCCCTTTTCTTTTCAATCGGAATTACAAAATCGTTTTGAAAGAAATGCTGGCTCCCTAATAAACCGGGGTTTATAAACGACATTTGAGTCCATAGGTCATTAACCGTATTTTCTACTGGTGTACCGCTCAAAATTAGTTTATGCTTTGATTTTATTTGCTTAACTGCTTTGTATGCTTTGGATGCCGGGTTTTTAATATTCTGACTTTCGTCGAGAATCACATAATTGAAGTACAGGTTTTTGATCAGATCGATATCCACCCGTGTTATGCCGTAGGTTGTAAACACTACATCGTATTGCATAAACCGGCTAACGTCTTTACTTCTAAAAGTGCCGGTATGCTCTAAAATGCGTAAAGAGGGAGCAAACTTCTCAGCCTCCTTTACCCAGTTATAAATCAAAGATGTGGGCATTATTATTAACGAGGCCGATGTTTCGGTATGCTCTTCTTTTATTTTTTGTAAAAGGGCCAGAGTTTGAACGGTTTTACCCAAACCCATATCATCTGCAAGGCATCCTCCAAAATTGTAGTTTCGTAAAAATTGGAACCAGTTGTACCCAGCTTTCTGGTATGAACGCAGCTTACCTTTAAAATCTACCGGTACATCCAAATCTTCGATCTCCTGGAATTCACTGAGCTTTTGCAATTTCCTGTCCATCGTAGTAGATGCGAGTTCGCTATTTGCGAAGTCATTTATCAAGCCGATGTGATGCTTTTTAAGTCGTAAATGATCATCCGACTTCTCGGTGAAATGCAAGAGATTGCCATACTGCGAAAACCATTTTTCCGGAATTATGGCCACTTCGCCGGAAGGCAATGTAAATTCTCTGATCTTATTTAAAATATGGTGGCGCAAATCCATAAATGGGATTTGATATGGACCAAAATATACCACTGCTTTTAAATCAAACCAGTCGTTTCCTTCTTTAAATTCCAGATCAACTTTGCTGCTGCCAAATAAAAAGCGCTTATTGCCGTCCGGTTGTTCAATTTCGAAGCCGTTTTCCAGCAAATGTTCGTGGTTTTCGTTTAGCCAGTTTATCACACTAAACGAAGCGTCTTCTTCAGAGAAGATCTGCTTTACCTCCAGGTTCAAAAATAAAGTGCTTGCAGTTTCTAATCCCAGGCTTAGTAGATCGTCAAGCTTAGATTGTTCCCAGCTTAATGATCTTTTTATGCGATGGAACACATAATCATCGCCAATTTTTTCCATCCGGACGGTGACTTTAGTTGTGCTGCCTGCGGGAAAAACGTAGCTGTCGTATCTAAAATAAAGCTGTAGCTGAGAGATTCCTCCCGGGATGAAGATCACCTTTAATACCGGAGTAGCATCAAACTTCTCGGTGTTTATAGTAAATCCTTCAGCGTAAACGTGGTGTTTCTCAATCAGCGGACTAACAAATTTTTCGAAATATGCTTTCTCTGATGATTTGGGGATAGAAATAAAACGTTTATTTAAAAAAGGCTGAAGCTTTTTACCTTCAATTTCGCCGTCAAAATAATACAAAACATCCTCTAAAAGCAGCCAGGCAGGCTCATTGCAAATTACCTGGGCATCTTTAAACATAAATTCGATGCGTATGCCCTGGTATTTAATGGTAGGAAAATACCTGGTTCCCTCCTCATTTCTCCTGAAATGAAACAGTACAGAAGCTGGCTCATCAGCTAGCTGAATTTTACGTTCAACCGGCCACCCTTCCTTACTCATCAAGTAAAGAGATTTATCTTTTAGGAGTTTAAATGCTTCAACAATCCGTTTCTCAATTTTCGGTCGTATGACATCATGTAACCTTTGATCGAAAGTTTTGCTGAAAAACTCAAACGGGCGCACCGGTTTTTTATGATATCGCCTGATAATATGTCCCTGTTCTGTTTCTTCTAAAAGTTTAATCAGCTTTATATCGGTTTCATCCAGAATCGACGAAAATTCTTTTGCAGTTGTTGAAAATAATCGCTGATAGGTAAGAGAAAAATCCCCGTCCTGATTTAACTGAACAATGTGAGGTTCGATTAAATATCCAAGAAATTCGTGTTTACACAACGAATAAACAATCTTACAGGGCTTAGAGCTATCAACACGTAACATTTAGAAACAGATAAAAATTTGTCTAAGCAAGCAGATAAAAAATGTTAAACATAGATAGAATTCCGTTGGAAAGCAACAGTAAAAGTACCCGATTGAAAACATGAAATATAAAGTACTTTCCCTAAGCAAACTATTTTTACCTTTGCGACATCATAAGGGGTGCTTTTTGTGCATTGAATCGGCTTTAGCGATCGGCAACACAAACAGGCTGAGATTACACCCATCAAAGAAGCTGAAAAGGAAGATTAAAGGAAAGATTGATCTACATCTTAACCCAAAACTTTAGCTTCAATGAGCACTTGATCCGGATAATGCCGGCGTAGGGAGGTAGAGTTAATAATGCAGGAACCCCTCTTGCAATGTTGTTTAACTTATAAAAATTCAAATTGAAAAAGATCTTATTGTTAGCCTTCGCGGCGATGTTATTGCCTGGTTTCGTATCGGCACAGTTTTCTATTAGTGGAAAGGTTTCGGATGATTTAACACAGCAAGCCTTGGCAGGTGCCAGTATAACTGCTGGAAATTACCGTGTACAATCGAACACCGCAGGTGAGTTCCTGATTCCTAATCTTAAAGCAGGAACTTATCTTGTAAATATATCTTATTTAGGCTATCAGACTTATCGTCAAAGTATTGCGCTAACTACTAATGAAAGGTTGACGGTGTCTCTGAGAAAAAGTGCAACTGTTACCGACGAAGTATTAGTAGAATCTACCCGGGCAAATAAAAATTCGGCAACAACGTATCGCAATGTAAGCAAAGATGATCTGGAAAAGAACAATTTAGGCCAGGATCTCCCTTACCTGCTAAATCAAACTCCCTCAGTGGTTGTAAGTTCGGATGCTGGTAATGGCATTGGTTACACCGGTATTCGCATCCGCGGAAGCGACCCAACAAGGATTAATGTAACTCTAAATGGAATTCCTTATAACGACTCGGAAAGCCAGGGTTTGTTTTGGGTAAATATGCCTGACCTTGCTTCTTCGGTAGATAATATTCAAATCCAACGCGGCGTAGGTACTTCAACAAATGGAGCCGGTGCATTTGGGGCAAGTTTAAATGTACAAACGATTACTTTAAGGGATTCGGCCTATGCTGAGGTCAACAATACTGCGGGTTCGTTCGGAACATTAAAGAGCACCATTATGGTGGGCACCGGCTTGATGAACGGCTTTACGTTTGACGGTCGCTTATCCAGAATTCAATCCGACGGCTTTATTGACCGGGGTTCATCTAAATTGAAGTCGTACTTTTTAAGTGGAGCTTATTATGGCAAAAAGGATCTGATCCGCGCCAATGTTTTCTCAGGAACTGAAAAGACATTTCAGGTTTGGAATGGAGTGCCGGAGGCTAAACTAACCGGCGACAATGCCGCCTTATTAACTCATTATTACAATAATCTTGGTTACTTGTATCATACAACCGCAGATTCTATTAACCTTTTTGATGCCGACCGAAGGAAGTATAGTCAGTTTTTGTACGATGACCAAACGGATAATTACACCCAGGACCATTATCAAGTATTATATACTCACACGTTCTCGCCTCAATTAAATATCAATACTGCATTGCATTATACCTATGGTCGGGGATATTATGAAGAGTACAAAAACGCACAAGCTTTAAGCGACTATGGACTTGCTGCGGTAGAAGTTGGCGGTACAACAATTAGCGAAACGGATTTGATACGTCGCCGTTGGCTGGACAATGATTTTTATGGTTTAACATACTCATTAAATTATAGCCCTTCAGAAAAACTTAATTTAATAGTAGGCGGAGCCTATAATGAATACGACGGGCATCATTTCGGCGAGGTGATATGGGCCCAGTTTACGGGCGCTAGTAAGATCAGGCAGCGATATTATGATGGAAATGGATTTAAAACAGACTTTAATATTTACGGCCGGGGCAATTACCAACTCGGTAAGCTGAATCTATTTGCAGATATGCAGTTGAGGTATATCGATTATAAAATCAGCGGAACAGACAAGCTTCGTAACCCACAGGATCAGGACATCAACTTGAATTTTTTCAATCCTAAAGTCGGACTTACCTATCAGATTGATGGCCAAAGTTCGGCTTACGCCTCTTTCGCGGTAGCAAATAAGGAACCAAATCGTGACGACTATATTTATTCGAACCCGAAACCTGAAAATCTAAAGAATATCGAAGCCGGATACAGAATTCGTGGGAACGCTTTCGCTGCCGGATTAAATGCTTTCGGGATGCTCTATAAAGATCAGCTGGTTTTAACCGGGAAGATCAATGATGTGGGAGAATATATTCGCCAGAATGTTGCAGACAGCTATCGCATCGGCCTTGAGCTAGATGCTGCATATCAGTTTACTCAGAATCTTTCATGGGCAGGCACAGCGGCACTGAGTCGGAACAAGGTAAAAAACTTCACTGAGTTTGGTGATGATTACGATAATGGCGGACAGTTTAGCAATAATTTCAGCAATACCGATATCGCCCTTTCGCCCTCTTTTATAGGCTCAAGCGAGCTTAGTTATCGCCCACTTAAAAGGTTTGAAGCGGCTTTATTAAGCAAATATGTGAGCAAGCAATATCTTGATAATACTTCAAACGATAATAGAAAGTTATCGGCTTTTGACGTGCACGACCTCAGATTGCGATACAATACCTCATTTAAACAATTGAAAAATATCGGATTGAGCTTGCTTGTTAATAATATCTTTTCCGAA
>CBFGOI010000159.1:0-7939 GCA_965650335.1 uncultured Pedobacter sp.
AGGTGTAGGGCTTGTTGTCGTTGTTGCGGTAGGCGATGAACCATCAACAGTATAGGTGTATTTTCATCCAATAGTTTTCGGATTGCTGTTATCTGAGGAAGAAAAGCGCAGGCCTGTGCCCCAATGACTGAACCGCCCTTTACCATAATTCCGTATGTCTGCATGTATTGCATGAGCGGGGCCAATTTCGACACCATCCTCGAAAAGCCTCATGGTTGAAATTGTTAACTGCTCATTTGAATCGCCTACAAGGCTAGGATCTACATCTACATAATAAGCATATCCTCCATCAGAGCTAGCTGCCGAAACATTTACTGCAACACCAGAGCTCGTTGTTGTAGTTGTCGTTGTGGTAGTTGCTGTTGTAGAATTTGTATAGGTATACGTTCTACCGTTTGTTTTAGGATTACTATTATCCGATGCAGATAAATATATTCCCGAGTTCCAATGACTAAACCTTCCCGCACCATTTTTTCTGATGTCGTTGTGAAGTGAATGAGCCGGCCCAATCTCTTTTCCATCTTCAAAAATTCTAATGGTTGAAACAGTTGGTTGATTGTTTGAGTCGCCAGTTGTTTGTAAATCCTGACCGATGTAATAAGAGTAACCGCCATCGCTTACGGCAGTTGAAACATTTAATGTACCACTAACTGTAGTAGAACTAGTTGTTGCCATAACGGCATCTGGTTTGGACCCAGCATAAAACTCTTCCGTTGTTTCTTTTTTACATTGTGTAAATAGAACTACTGCGCACAATAGAAGGCTCATTGAGAATCTACTTTTTAAACTTTTCATTTTTTCCATACTGTGTTTTTAAATACACCACTTGAACGGTGTAATTACACACGGACTTATGTGCACATACAGTAGGAAAAAACGATTTTTTTTTTATGAGCTCCGTTTAAAAAAATGAAAAATTTATTTAAGAATGACTTAAAATACCCTTGAATGTTGGAACATCTTTTCTGACGAGACTAAAATTCTATTGCAATTAAAGTTAATAAAGTTCAAGTTAAAAGTGATTGTCACAAAATAGTAACATTTATATCGGATTTTTTTTACAAAAAAAATCAAACTTTTTTTTGACCCGATTTTTTGCGAGTATTTATTTCTCAGGTTTCTCACCTCTGACAAGCAGTAATAGTGAGGAATTGTAAAATTAATGTCATATAAAATCAACTAGAAGTTTTTTTTAAAACCATTTTCAAAAACAGTGGTGTATTATGCCGTATATTTTTGCCATCACTCAACCGATCCTATATAAAGGAAACCTTTCGTATTTTTCATCCTGGCGTTTAAACCGTTCTTTGGCAAGGTTTCGATACACAAGTTTATCAGCAATAAACTGCCAGGTTTTAAAGGGTAAAAGCAAGTCCGAAAATCCACTTTTAAATCTGAACAAGCCATCCTCTTTACCTCCTACTCCGCCACCCAAATGCAAATAATGCATTCCTAGTTTCCGGCCCAGGATACTGGCTTCTTCTATCAACAATTTCATTGGTGAATCTTGTAAATATTCATTTTTGGTTGCCACCAAATGTAGTTGCATAATGCGGTCCGAGAATGTAACGAGCGCCCCGGCAGTAATCTCGCCTTTATAATAACCTAGTAATAGTTTACTTCCAAATTCTTGCGAATCAAGCAAGTCAAAAAAGTATTTTTCCTCAAAATAATAGTATGATGAAGCATTAACTTTCATCATATTGGCCTTATAGATAGTTACAAATTCTTTTATTTCACCTTTAGTTGTAGCTTCTTTAACAATAAAACCCTTATCCCGTAACTGTCTGATCTTCGATCTTATCGCTCGTCGGTATTTCATTCTTTGCACTTCCAGGCTTGTTTGCAAATCAATGGCAACCGTTTTTCCGGTATTGCAAACACCTCCTAAAGTATCAAGAAGCGCTTGCTGATCAATCATCGGGTGAAGACAAGAGAAAACACAGATGATATGTTTGGCTTTCAAGAAAGATAAAAAGGCGGCTCTGAACTTTTTTGTTGTTTTGGCACTCAGGGTGCTAAAACATACATTCGAAATAGGTCCGGCATAGCCATAAACAGAAGTACAATCGAAAAAAGCCGACCCTGCAACTTTTCTCAAAAGTAGTGGCAATAGTATAAACATACTTCCCTCTTCATATATAAAAAGAAAGTGGTCATCTGCCAGCACAAAGGAGTGATAATGCCAGGTATGATAAAAATCATGTTTTAAAGACCTTTTTACATAATGGATCCATTCTTCTTTCTGCAAAATGGATAATAATTTGTAATTCATAGCAGAGTGTTTCAAGGTAAGCGGGTAATAAACAGGATGAACGGTAGCCGAATCGTGTTAATCGATTTCATTCTACATTATATAGAAGCTTTTTGGGCTAAAAGACTATATGTGAATTTCCCTTGCTAATTTGCCATCCGGTACAAAGGAAAAAAACCATTATCGGAGCTTGTTATTCCTCGAGCTTCAACTATAGATTCATAGCTGGCTTCATCAGCCATAAAGCGCCAGGTTTTAAAGTCTAAAAAAAGGTCAGAAAACCCAGATTTAAACTCGAACAATGAATCTTCCTCTCCCCCCAAACCTCCGCCTAAATGCAGGTAATCCATACCGCGTTCCCGACCCATTAGTGTGGCTTCGTCTATTAATACTTTCATGGGGCCGTCGTGTAGGTAATCTGCTTTGGTTGCCGCTAAATGAAATTGAACAATATTATTTGAATAAGTAAGCAGGATACCGGAAGTGATTTCATCGTCAAAATAGGCTAATAACAAATTGCATTCAAATTCCGTTGACTTTAGGAGATTAAAAAAATATTCATCATTGAAGTAATAATAATCTTTGGCACCCACCCTACTCATATTAGCATTGTAAATACTAACAAATTCACGAATCTCCTCTTCAGACGATGCAATTTTTAGGTGGTAGCCTTTATTTCTTAACTGCCTTATCTTTGACCTGTATCTACTTCTGTATTTAGATCGCTGAACTTCGATAGGGTTCTTGAGGTCGATAGCTACAGTTCTGCCATTATCAAACAAGCCACCAAACTGTTCCAATAATATTTGTTGATTTATGACCGGATGCAGTCTGGAAAAAACCGATATATTACTGTCCTGCTGTAAAAAACTTAAGAAAGTCAGTTTAAAATTCTTTAACATTCCCTCATCCATGTCTTTAAAATCGACGTTTGAAATCGGTCCGGAGTAACCGTATACTGAAGTACAATCTTTAAACGATGTTCCATCGATTACTCTTTTCAGTAAAGGAAAGGCAATGAACGTATCGTTTTCTTGATATACAAAAAGGAATGGTTCTCCTGTTGACTCGAGAGAATGGTAATACCAGGTGTGGTAAAAATCATACAAAAGGCATTTGCTAACGCAATTTACCCATTCTTCTTTTTGTTGAATAGTAATTATTTGATAAGGCATAGGCGGATTCATTTTCGTTTTGGTAGGTTAATTTTACAGTTCGTTTTAAGGCACCTAAGTGCTAATTGATCGTATCTAATTACTGGGAATTATCTGTTCCGTTCTCCGTTCTTTATCAAGATCACAGAAGTCGTAATCATCATCTACAATGACATCTTTTGCAGTGAAAACATTTCCAATGGTTTTATAAAAAATATAGCAATCAAGACTAAAAGATAAGTGATCGACATAATAAACGTCGAAGGCCAATCGCTTATCCCAGCCAAGGCTATTCCGTCCGTTTATCTGGGCCCACCCAGAAATTCCCGGTCTTACCTGATGTCGTTTTTTTTCATCTGCACGATAAAAAGGCAGGTATTGCGGCAACAAAGGCCGCGGGCCGACCAGGCTCATATCACCCTTCAGCACATTTATAAGCTGAGGTAGTTCATCCAAAGAAGTTTTTCTAATAAAACGCCCGAATGAGCTCAAACGTAATTGATCTGGCAGTAAGTTACCTTGTTCGTCCTTCTTATCATTCATGCTTTTAAACTTCAAAAGCTTAAATAGGTGTTCATTTTTTCCGGGCCTGATTTGAGTGAAAAATGGCTTCCCACGAGTATCAACCCAAAGTATTGCAGTAAGAAGGATAAAGACGGGCGAAGAAAGCAATAGCAATAGAAAAGATATACTCAAATCGAGCAACCTTTTAAAATATAGAATATACATTTTAGGTTAGATTATAAAAGATGAGAGGTTAAGTCAGAGAATCCCTAAAAAATAGTGATTCGAGTTGGTAAAAATTTATCCCCCTGTTTTATGCGAGATAGAGTCAATCTGATCACTTCGAGTTACACGCTGAGCACTTTTAGCCGCCAGCCAAATACTGTAAGGCTCTGTATCCTTGGTGATAACTGCGCCCATTCCAACCAGAGTTTCCTTTCCAATAATTGTTTCATCGCGAATGGTTGAATTCACTCCAAAAAATGAATGTTCGCCGATTATGCAAGCGCCTGAAATGACAACATGAGAGGTCACAAACACATGATCTTTGATTTCTGAATGATGACCTATATGATTACCACTCCAGAGTATGCAGTTATTCCCGATCTTCACATAGGGTTGTATGGTGTTATCCCCGAATATGAAACAATTATCGCCAATTGTTAAACCCGGCCATGTAGTGGCTTTAGAGCTTACGTAGCTGATGCAACTATAACCTTTCAGTTTTGCCTGTTCATATCTTTCGCGACGCAAATGGCTCATGCGCTTAAAACTGATCGGCAAAAACATTTTAAAATCTTGAGGCGGGTAGAATTTTTCTATTTCTTCGAAAGGCAGCACCGGCAGACCTTCAAAAACATCCGTTTCTAAATACTCTCTGTCTACTGTAAATGCAACCACCCGATGAGAGCTATCATGTTTAAGATAAAAGTGAGCCAGGCTCGCTAAAGAACTATTTCCGAAAATTACTACGTCATGCTGTTCCATATATTTCAGGTTTAAAATTCAAAACTTAATTTCATTTTTTGGTAGTCTTCTGTTGAAACGAAAACATCATCAACATATCTGAATAATCGCCCGCCATTAATATTGGGTCGTAAACCAGGTTGATCGAATACAAAGTCGTTTATAGACATCGCAACATCGTTATATCCGAATAATGGTCTGGCCGAGGTAGTACTTGAAAACCGGGGATTAATTTCAAAAATAACCGGACCTCTTTTTGTGTTTCTTAATTGTACGTTTACCGGCCCAATGCTCCCTAGTTTTTCAAGAACTTTTTCACAATATTCCCCAATTTCCGAATCTGGAAATACTTCTGCTTTAAATGTCATTCCTAAACCTAATTGCCTTTTCATAACAATACTTGCTAAGGCTTTGCCGTTAGACCCCACAAATACTCCAACTGTATATTCCTCGTCATCCGGCAACAGGTATTCTTGAATAATTGCGTTGGGTATTTGTTGCAAGAGCCGCTCTAAGTCTTCATCATTTCGGGCTATCCCCAGGCCTTTCGAGCCAGAGCCTAATCTATCCTTTACTATTAAGGGAAAACCATATTTAATAACAAAATCTTTAATCGCATCGGTCTGCGAAGCCAAAATCGAATCGGGGTAGTCAAAGCCTGATTGTTTCAAGAACTGAACCAGATTCCATTTATCTTCCATGATCCGCAACTTGTCAATATCAGACGCCACCACCACAGCATTGGTTTTTTCCTTAATCTGCTTTTTGAATTCTGAAAGTAGGCGCAATTCGCCCATACTACCCGCCATTATTATATCAATATCTTCGTTCTGGCATATTTCTATTATCTTGTTTACATAACCGGAGGAATATGCCGTAGGGACTAAATAGGCTTTATCTGCTTGAAAAAGCCCTAATGAGTTACTATCGCAATCACATCCAACTGCTTTGTGTTGGATATTTGAATGCTTCAATGCTTTTAGGATAAATTGGCCCAAACATCCACCAACTCCGGTAATGAGTACATTTACGTTCATAATTATTTATTTAAATATTGTCGGAGATGAGTTACTACATGGCCCAATTTGTCGGTTGTATGGGCGTCAGAACCGATTGAAACCAAACAATCTAATTCCACACAGCGCTGAAAGATGATTGGAAATGCGTGCCGGTAACGTTCGGCAGAATTTAATTCAACAACTTTGTTGTTTTCGGCTGCACGGGTGACTAAGTCTCTGAGCATATCGGTATCATACTCGCCGAAAAAGTTCGAATAAACCCCGGCTGGATGACCAAATACATCTACGACAGGATTTTTAATCAATTCTTTCGAAAGTTCATAGTCGTAATCCATGGCCCAATTGGCGTCCATACCCTTAAAAATATGATAGCCACCGTTTCCATCCGGATAACGATGTAAAACACCAACTACAAAATCGGCCATTTCTGCCTTGTCTGTTGAAATATTGATGGTACCATCGGTATGAGCTGCTTTCACTTCAATTCCGAAGTGAAGATCTAGAGGAAAGGCCATTTCCTTATAATAGTCCTTCTTCGCTATGTACTTTTCATAATAAGTAGAGTTATCATCCGCATGTTCTGTAAATGCGAGAGAATTAAGTTTCAACTCTTTCGCTTTATTAATATAGTCATCAATACTACCTTTACCATCCGTCAGTTCTGTATGGACATGGGCATCAATCATGGGGATATCCCCGTTCAGCATCTCGCTGATTCTAAAAAAAGGGCCTTTCATATTGTAATGTGTTAATTGTGTTTTTTTAGGTTAATGTTTTAAATAGTTGGATATAGATGCTGCAGAACATGTCGAAAATAATTTTCTTAGGTCGGTTTTAAACTTTGTTAATCAAAGGCCGTTTGATTGACGCTAATTTTCCGTAAAATGTAAGTACTCCTTTAATAGCTCGTTCATAACATAATGCTGATCATACCGGGCAGCTATCATTTGCCGGGCATTGATGGAAAGCTTCTTTCGCAATTCTGCATTATGGGTTAACTGTTCCATTGCGTTTTGAAGTGCTTTGGAATTTTTAACAGGAACTATAATTCCGTTTTTTTCCTGCTGGATAATTTCATTGCAGCCGTTAATGTTCGTCACTATGCACGGTAAATTCATTGCGCCCGCCTGCATCACTACATTAGGAAAGCCTTCACGGTAACTTGGAAAAACAAAAATATCGCTGATGCTTAAATACGGTCTTACATCTGGTTGAAAGTCTTTCCAGATAATTGAGGGATGATTCAGGATCTTTTCTACAATAAAATTGTTCAGGGGATCCAGGTCGCCTTCAAATGGCCCGATCAGGAGTAATTTTGTATAGCGATTATGCTGACTTATTTTAAGGAATGCTTCTACGAGTTCTTTGATGCCTTTATCAGCCACCATGCGTCCAACAAAACAATAAACTATATCATTCGGCGAAATCCCAATTGATTCGCGGGTTTGATTCCTTGACTGAGCTGTAAATAACTGTGGATCGAAAACGCTGGTATCTATACCATTTGAGCTCCCATTGCCAATAACTTTAAGTTTCTTAGGCGAACAATATTTGTGCGACTCAATCAGCTGTTTCATCGCCAGGGAATTAGGATACACCTTTGTGGCGCACCTATAAGTCAGCTTTTCTGCAAGCTCCAAAACCTTACGAATAAGTCCCTGACGTTCGAGCAAAGGCATACCCGCCACAGTATGTAACCGAACAGGAACGCCTGCCAACTGTGCGGCTAACATGCCTAACAAGCCGGCTTTGGGCGTATGGGTATGAACCATTTCGGGTTTTTCCCGCTTTAATAAGCGATACAGATTCCACAGGGCGGCCAGATCTTTAAAAGGGGTAATTTTTCGGGTCATGTTTACTCCCGCAATCCGCAGTCCAGGCTGTTTTTCTAACAAATCCAACTCCGCTCCTTTCGATGATACTGCCAGAACATCATAATATTTAGACATAAATTGCAGCTGCCCGCGTAAAAGGACAACTAGCGAAACAGGCACAGTTGTTATGCGAATGAGTTTTTTCATAAAGAAGTGAATTGTTTTTTG
>CBFGOI010000160.1:0-7921 GCA_965650335.1 uncultured Pedobacter sp.
GCTGCATATATTTATATGCAGCATGAAAGCAGCGTGCTCAACACACTTACCCAGCTGCGTACGCAGGCATATTCTCAGGATCTCCCCGCCGAAAAGAAGATGGCTCTTGATGCGGATGTTACCTCTGGCGTGCGATCTATAATGCTTAATGCAGAGAATTATCCAGACCTGAAAGCAAATACCAACTTTTTGAACCTTCAGACTACCTGGACAGAAAGCGAGGAACAGATTGCGGCGGCCCGCAGAGCCTTTAATGCTTCGGTTACTGATTATAATGATGCTATTATGACCTTTCCGGGCAATATCATGGCAAGTATGATGAATTATAAGGAAGAGTCAGTAATCGGCATTCCTGACGAGGAGCGTAAGAACATCAGCGCAAGCGATCTTTTCAATCGTACAAATGCCTGAACAAGATTCACAAGCAGCGCTTCTGGAGCTTGAGGCGCAGCGCAGGGGTATTAAAACTATTAAGCTTAAAGGCTTCTATTGTATGCTGGCAGGTGTGCTGCTTGCCGCGGCTGGGGTGATATTTGAATATTTGTTGCCAGGAATCGTAGGAGCTGCCTTGTTTTTAATAACTGGCGGTGTGTTGCTCTTTAAGGGAGAAGGGATAACGCGCGAATATGTACATGATTTTAAACAAAAAGTCATTCGTGCGCTATTGCTCGATATCGACCCGAGTTTGCGCATCGAGCCCGGGCACGGATTATCCATAGGAGAAACTATACGGTCGGGACTTTTTAGTACCATCCCAGACCGCGTGACGAGCGAGGACCAAATTACAGGTCGGTTGGGAAAGACGGTGTTTTGTTTTTCGGAGGTGCATGCAGAGTATAAAACCACGACTCAAACTAAAAATGGAACTAAAGAGACGTGGCACGACATCTTCCGGGGAATTATTTTTGTAGCCGATTTTAATAAAAATTTCGATGGTATTACTGTTGTAAGGCCAAAAGATACAGGAGCTGCAATTTCCGCATGGTTTGCGAAAAATGTGCCGGTCTTGTCGTCCAGCAGCCATCAGTTGGTACAACTGGAAAATCTCGATTTTTGCAATGCGTTCGTTACCTATTCTAACGATCAGGTAGAAGCCCGTTATATTTTAACACCTCTTATGATGGAGCGGCTTTGCGAGCTTAATTCCAGATCCGAATATACGATAGCAGCAAGTTTTATTGATCAATACATGTTTTTAGCTTTTCCGTTCGAAACCAATTATTTTGAACCCCCGGTATTTAAGACCCTCCTTGATCCGGATCTCCTACGTGATGATATTGAAGTGGTTAAGTTTATGCTCGGTATTGTTGATAGTCTGGATTTGAATACACGGATTTGGGGTAAGAGATAATTTTCGTACCGGTGGTCGATCTTGTCTCCGTACCATAAATTCTTTATGAGACTTAATGCGGCAGTATGGTTACCCCATCAAGCGCAAGTGAAAATAAGGAGAGGAATATGGCGCTTATGGCGAGCTGCCTAATTAGCAACAGGGATCTATGAACAATGACACATTTGACCGGGATAGGCCTTATGTGTCCTCCGCTGGCGGAGGTGCCGAAGGCGGAGGTGGTTAAAGCAAGCAATACATATTGTTGGTGGGGACACCAACAGTGGAAGATAGGAATAGGGCGCTTATGGCGGGCTGCCTAATTAACAACCCGGCAACCTGTGCAAAAGGCACCTCGGGATTCAACGTGGATCTATTTATAAGCACTTATTGTTTCTGCTGCCTTGGTTCGTGTCCCCACGAACCATAATATCCGATAACACCACTTTTGTTTCGTGGGGACACGAACCAGGGCAGCAGAGGAGGTCAGCGCAGAGTCTCCACAGATTCACAAATAAAAAGGAGTCTCTTACTCCCCAAACCTGCAGAATTTTCAAACTTTCCTTATCTTTCATCTACCTAAACATTATTATGCCGTTTACTATTTCCGAATATCCTTTACCACCTAAGGACTCTAACAGGCAGTATATACAGCCTACATCAGAATTTAAAAGACAGGTAATTAAAGTTTTCCTGCTGTGTGTTTTATTTCTATTGTCATACATAGCTGTGGTTACGATCGCACTTGGAATAGCTGCCGTAGTGGTTTTACTGGTGGGCGCTATTGCATTGGAGGTTCCAAATATGGTAACGTTCCTGCTGGTTTTAGGAGGACTGGGACTGGCAGTAATGATTGTGATATTTGTCTTTAATTCGCTAGTAATTAAGCTAAACCGAGGGCGTGAAGGTGCAGTCCAAATTTTCGAAAAGGACGAGCCTCTTTTATTTGAATTTATCAGGAGGGTGACTAGCGAAGCAGGATCATCTTTTCCAAAGAAAATTTTTCTTGTGGAGGATGTTAACGCATTAGTAGCATACGACTCTGTTTTTTTAAGCATGTTTTTTCCTCAGCGTAAGAACCTGTATATCGGAGCTGGACTGGTTAATTCACTAACTATAAGTGAATTTAAAGGGGTTCTCGGGCATGAGTTCGGGCATTTTTCCCAAAAGAGTATGGCATTGGGGGCCTATGTTTATCATTTCAACTTAATTATCCACAAGATCTTATTCGATAATGAACGTTATAACAATGCCCTTGCCAACTGGGGAAACTCCACCTGGTACTTCCGGATATTTAAAGAATTGGCTAACCTGATTATTCAGGCGATGCAATGGATTATGCGCAAAGTATATGTTCTGCTCAATAAAGAACATATGAGCTTGTCAAGGCAGATGGAGTTTCATGCTGATGCTGTTGCTGCCAGTGTCAGTGGCTCGAGAAGTAATATTACGGCACAGTACAGAAGTGATTTTGCGGTGGAATGTTATACCGCATTGATCAATTTTTACGGCACCCTGATTCGTGAGAACAGGAAAGCCGAAAATGTATACACCCATCATTTCAAATTGATGCAGCTTTATGCAGCAAAATATAAAATTCATCTTAACAACGGCTTGCCCATGATTGATGCCAATAGCTTCGATCTGTTCGGGAAGAGCCGTATTATGATCAAAGATCAATGGGCCTCGCATCCTGATACATCAGACCGGGTTGCTTTTTTTTCTGAAATGAACATTGATGCCGGGTTGGTTGATAATTCAGCATGGGAATTGTTTAGCGATGCAGCACGCATACAGCAGGAATTTACAGATAAACTTTACGAAGACGTTCAGTTTGAACAAGCTCCCTTGCTTTTGAGTGTTGAAGAGTTTGAAGTAAAATACCTTAATCATCTGGGCTCCACCTCGCTTCAGCCCGAGTTTAATGGTTATTATGATAACAGAAACATTGAGCGGTTTGAACTGGAAACCTCAGATAATGAAGTGTTCGACTCTTTATCCGGAGATTTGTTCTCTGATGATTATACCCGCTTGCCTGTTTTAATCGTGAATCTGGAAAATGACATTAATGTTCTTGGCTCCCTGAACGAAGGAAACACAGGCATCCGGTCCTTCGATTTTGATGGAGAGAAATTTCCAGCCTATGAAGCAGAGATCATTAAAGGAAGGCTTACTACGGAGCTTAAAGAAGCAAAGCTTAAAATCGCAGATCATGATAGGGCGATATATCAGCATACTCTGGGGGTATGTACTTCGGCGACTGAGAGGACACAATTAAAGCTGGCCTATGCTGACATGTTTCGCCAATTTGAGCTTGCGGAGCTTGATCTTAAGCTGTACAACGAAATGATCGATGTAGTTAACCCGGTATATACCACTATGCAGCATGCGGACATAAAAATTCAGGTTATGCAGATTATCCGGAAAGAGAAGAAATTGAAAGAACGCTTCGAGGAATTATTAAATGATGATAAACTAATAGCTGAAGATTCTTTGGCAGAATATTTAAAGTGCATTGAGAAGCTGATCAATAGTGATCATATTTATTATACCTCGGAGCAATATCTGAATGATGAAATTCAGGTACTTAACGATGCTCTGAACGCTTTTCTTTCTATTACGATAGACTACAATTTCCTTGTAAAAAAGTGTGCATTAGGATATCAGAACAATATTTTAAAAAGTCAAAAAGCTTTTGAAAAAGCTGAACCACCGATACCATAAAGGTGTTGTCCTTCGCTGGCGGAGGTGGTTAAAGCAAGCAAATATATATTGTAATGAACACCAACAATGGAAGAATGAACCCGGGCAGCAGCTGAAAAGGAAATACCAACAATATTTAGTCTATATAAAAAGCTTCCATATAACAGGAGGTTTTTTTGTTAATCGCACCTGATTTCTTATTTGTAAATGTCTGATAGAAAATTTATATGTTCGAAAAATTATTCGATTTATGAAAAAGGGCAGATTAGAAGCATTTAGCGACGGGGTAATGGCCATCATCATCACAATTATGGTGCTCGAGTTAAAGGTGCCGCATGGCGGTACACCGGAAGTGTTAATACCCCTGATTCCTGTTTTTATTAGTTATCTCCTCAGCTTTATCTACCTGGGGATTTATTGGAACAATCATCACCATATGATGCAGGCGGTACAATCTGTTAACGGGCGTATTTTATGGGCAAATATGAACCTCCTTTTTTGGCTTTCGCTGATACCTTTTGTTACAGCATGGATGGGCGAGAATCATTTTACTACATGGCCGGTGGCTCTTTATGGATTTATACTTTTCATGAATGCAGTGGCGTATTCAATTCTTTCAAAAATGCTTGTCAGACACCATGGTCGTGATTCGATGCTAAGCCGGGCATTGGGAAAAGATACTAAAGGAAAATTTTCTTTAGCGCTTTATTTCACTGCCATACTTCTTGCTTTTTTAAGTGCATGGCTAAGCTTCGCTATTTATATTTTAGTTGCCATTATCTGGTTTGTTCCCGACATGAGGATAGAAAAGAAATTGCTTGCAGAGGAAGCAAAAGAATGAGTGAAGGCTTTCGGATAATTGTGATTTGCTTTCAATTTTGTTCTTTGCGGTATTGGCCCCAACCAGCAAATACTTTATCACCTAACGAAGATAATTGTGATTTGCTTTCAACTCTTTTTCTCCTGGAACTTTTAAATAGGGGAGATCGATAAGTAATTCACTGTTCTTGAGACTAAGGTAGGCGGGATTACTGATTGCAAGGTTTTCTTAATCATATAAACCTATTGTATATGTGAAGGTTAGATACAATAAAGATAGCTGACTAACCGTGAAAATCAAAAATTAAATTTTTGATTTTCACGGTTAAAGTTCCTGCAATCTGCCGCTGAGAAAATCAGAAAGGTTACTACATTCTATTTTAGGATGCAATTTTGAAGAACTTCCTTTTGGGGTAATTACCCTGCCTTCAGGTAGGTTCAGGTCGTCCATAACCGAGTAAAATCCCTTCGATAACACAGGGTTCGACGAATATTTAATTTCTATACCCAACACCGGTTTGATTCCATTTACCAGTAATACATCGCATTCAGCGCCATGATGTGTGCGATAATAATACATGTCGATGTGTGGGGGCTTTAACTGAAAAATTTGCTCAATAACATAACCCTCCCATGAGGCTCCAACACCGATATTAAGCGGAAGCTCAGTTGCGGAAGAAATCCGGTTAATTACATGCAACAAACCACTATCGCGTAAATAGATCTTTGGTGCTTTTACCAGCCGCTTACTTGTATTTACGAACCAGGCAGGTAATTGTCTGATTAAAAACGCGCCTTCCAGAAAGTCAAGATATCGTTTTATAGTGGGCCCCGAAATGCCCAATGAACGGGCATAAGCCTCGGAATTCCAGATCCCGCCATTATTTGCTGCGAGCATAAACCAGAAATTCCGGATGAGTTTTTCCTGAAGCTTTACTCCAAATAATAGCGACAGGTCGCGCTCGATATACGTACGTATGAAATTTTCCGTCCAGCGGATAAACGCTTTATCGTCTGCCGCAGTAAGCGCCAGCGGAAAGCCTCCCCTGAACCAATGCTGCTGCTGACCGATATTGCTTTTCTTAGCTTCAACCAAATTTATCGGCGACAGTTCGTTAAAGGCTATTCTTCCGGCCAGCGATTCGGAAACTCCTTTCACCAGATCGGGGGAAGCCGAACCGGTTAAAATAAAGCGGCCGGGCTTACGATAAGCGTCGATAATGGGCCTTAGCTGAGAAAATAGTTTAGGCACACGCTGTACCTCATCAAGAATAATGCAATGATCTTTGTATTCGTTAAAAATATATTCCGGGTCTTTAAGCTTTGCTACATCAGCATCGCTTTCCAGGTCGAAATATAAAATCTCTTTCTGGTGTTTTTTAACAAGCAGTTTAGCAAGCGTGGTTTTGCCTACCTGCCTTGGACCTAAAAGAGCGATCGCAGGAAATTCAGCCAATAAAATATCTAAATGCTTTGCTGCCAAACGGGTGATCATGGTGGCAAAGGTAAGGGTATCAACCGTGAAAATCAAAAATCATATTTTTGATTTTCACGGTTGACGTAGGTTAAGCCATTATCTCTCCAATTCGAGTTATACTCAGCTTGAGACAAACATCTTTGATCATTACTCCATCTAAGATCCTTTCCATTTTGTTTAATGCAACAATCTTAGCTTTCAGCTGTGGCGACAGGATAACCATCCAATAGAAATGAAAGATTCAAAACATATTCACGACACATTGGAAACATCCATAATAATCCTGTACATGCAGGTTTTGTTGAAAAAGCAGAGGATTACCTGTATAGTAGCGCCAGGGACTATTACGGGTTGAAAGGAATGATCGGGATAACGATGTTAGAGCCGTTGTTAGTCTGAGGCACAAGTACTCAGCCCTCAGTCAGCGCTGCATACTTGCGCCAAACCGGGGATATGAAGATAGTAAACCACATACAACATGTTTGCGCTGACGGGATTTAATCAAATTTTGGCCAGAAGAAGAAAATACCATACTAACTGTTATATTTAAGCTTTATCTAACCATATGACTCAAATTGCAACTTATTTCGATCTTATATTCTCAATTCAAGTAAGTGACCACAAAATTTCACTACTAAAGATGGATTCAAAACATCAAAATGATTTAGACGACGAAATTTTAGCAAACAGCGATTTAAATACAAAGCTTGAAGAACTTAGAAAGTCCCTTGAAACCTCGAATAACGCTGCAGACGAGATTAGATCCGGATACAGTCATATAATAAAAGGTGTTTTAAAGAGCTTTTCAAGGATAGAAAAATGGCCCGGGTATTATCCCGATTTAAGCCAGGGCATGATCATACCAGGATATCTATTCCTAATGATATTGAGTGACTTAAAAACTAACCTAACCACTGAGGGTAGTTATCGCCCTATACCTCATATCTACATGTCTGAGCAGGAATGGCCGGTTACAGATCTTAAGAATATTCTGATACAACTAGATGAAGAACTGAGTAATATTCAATTTAATAATAAGGTAGATGCGATAAATTTTTATGAGAAAAGAGTTCGATCATGTTTTGAGAGACAAATGCATATTCTTAAGGAGCTTCGACTCATATAACTATATAATCTGTCATTAACACGACTCTGTTACTTTCTTTGAGTTTCAATAATCGCCTTCTATCAGAGCTTCTATTTGTAGTCTTAGCGCCTCGCTACGACTAGATTGTCTATCAAGACTTAGGGATCCTGCTAGGAAAAATTGAACACGCAGCCTGAAACTTAAGCCAGTAAGGGGTTTCGAAATTCTCCGCGGAATACGGAATAGCGGTCTAAATTAACTCCTAGGCATTTTACTCCTTTTGACCGGAGCTTCAAAATGGCTTTCTTCAGATGTCTCAATTGAATTGTTACCAGAGGGTTCTGAGACAACGTCTTGACTGCTGAACGATTTAGAAGATGCGTTCGGGGAAATCATTGATTTCTCGGAAATTTTTGCCCACTCGGGAACAGTAGTAGCTGCTGATATCGCTCCCATATTTTTAGCCCACTCTGGAGTAGTAATCACTGCCGATAGTGCTCCGACA
>CBFGOI010000161.1:0-7516 GCA_965650335.1 uncultured Pedobacter sp.
TGCTCGATATCCCGGTAGGTTTAATTAATGTAAGCTACAGCGGTTCTTTTGTAGAAGCATGGATGTCGCCTGAAAACTTGAAACAATTTCCTGAAGTTAAAATCCCCGCAAAGGGAGATACTATTAAAGCTGTAAGCAGAACACCCACAACATTATATAATGGGATGCTTTATCCTATAACGGGCTATGGAATAAAAGGAGCAATTTTCTACCAGGGCGAATCTAATTATGAGCGTCCCGACAGATACGAAGAGATGTTTCCGGCCATGGTTAAAGAATGGCGATCTTTATGGAAACAAGGCGATTTTCCATTTTATTACGTTCAGATAGCACCCTATAACTACGCTCAATTACCGCCTTACAACAAAGGCGGAAAATTTAATTCGGCCTACTTACGTGATGCGCAGCGTAAATCATTAACCAAAATCCCCAACTCTGCCATGGCTGTGGTGCTGGATATTGGAGAAGAAAACATAATACATCCGGCCAACAAAGAAGCCGGAGGAAAGCGCCTGGCTCTTTTAGCTCTGGCTAATACGTATGGACTAAAAGGTTTCGGTTTCGCCAGCCCTTTGTATAAATCTATGTCAGTAAAAGGCAGCGTGGCCACAGTAAGCTTCGATAATGCTGCAAATGGCTTAACTTCTTTCAGCAAAGAGCTACAAACCTTCGAAATAGCGGGAGCAGATAAGGTGTTTCATCCTGCTAAAGCAACCTTGAACGGAAGTTCAGTTTCAGTATCTTCACCAATGGTAAAAGAACCGGTGGCGGTGCGCTATGCATTTAAAGATTTCGTGACAGGAGACCTGTTTAGCAATGAAGGATTGCCGGCAAGCTCGTTTAGAACAGATGATTGGTAGGGGGGTGAAGGTTGATGGTTGAAGGTTGTGGGTTGCGAATTGTGAGTTGTACGAATGACAAAGCATGAACCACAGTTAGTAAGCCATGCGCAAAGGCGGTTTTTAATCGCCTCACTATAAAAATTATAAGAATTCAAAAACTTGATGAAATTGATAGAGAGAAAGGCAAGTAGGCAATTTATTAACGCCCCCAAACTCCTCTCCTTTTGGAGAGGGCGCCTAAGCCATTGCTCAAAGGCGGGTGAGGCTCTTTTTTTATCCCTGCTCTTTTTAGCTTTAGCAAATAATACTCAGGCCCAGCTTAATACCTATAATCCAATTTGGACATCCCCGTCTAAAAACTCATCTGAATCTATGCCCCTCGGTGGAGGAGATGTTGGTCTTAATGTCTGGACGGAAAATAATGAAGTCCTCTTTTACATATCACGTTCAGGTACTTTTGATGAAAATAACAGTCTGTTAAAACTGGGCAGGGTGCGATTGTCATTCTCTCCGAACCCATTTGAAGGGGCCAGCTCATTTAAACAGGAGTTGCATTTAAACGATGGATATATCACGATTACAGGGATTAAAGAAAATCAAACAACGGAGGTAAAACTCTCGGTCGATGTATTTCGTCCGGTAGTTTACATTGAAATAAAGAGTAGACAGCCCATCATCGCCACAGCAAATTATGAAAGCTGGCGCAGCCAGGACCGAATTCTTAAGGGCAAGGAAAATAATCAAAACTCCTACAAATGGGCTCCGCAGGGTGAAGTAAAAACGAGGAGAGATGAAATAGAATTTAAACAAAATGCTGTTCAGTTTTACCATCAGAACCAAGCTTATAGCATTTTTGATGTTACCGTTAAACAACAAGGTTTGGATTCTGTAAAAGATCAGCTTTTCAACCCGCTTAAAAATCTCATTTTCGGGGGACAGCTTCAGGGACAAAATTTTATCCCGACAGGAAACTCTGAAGGAAGGTACATCGACACAGATTATAAAAGCTGGAATCTCAAAAGTAAATCGCCGGCCAAAAGCCATAAGCTTATTCTGACTCTGCATACTCAAATAACACCATCGGCAGAAAGCTGGAAAAATGGATTGCAATCTTCAATATCCGAAGCTGCAAAAAGCCAAAAACAAGCGGCAAAACAAACTCAGCAATGGTGGAGAAATTACTGGAAACGCAGTTTTATTTACATCAATCCCAATAATTCAAAACGAGATACCCTATCAAATCAGGTAGCTAACAATTATCAGTTGATGAGATATATGCTGGGCTGTAACGTTTCCGGCAATTATCCCACTAAGTTTAATGGTGGACTCTTTACCTACGATCCTTCATTAACCGACAGCACCCTGAAGTTTACACCGGATTTCCGGAACTGGGGGGGAGGAACCCACACCGCACAAAATCAGCGCCTGGTATACTGGCCGATGCTCAAAAGCGGTGATTTCGATTTGATGGAGCCGCAGTTTAAGTTCTACCAGCAAATCCTTAGAAATGCAGAATTAAGGAGTGAATACTATTGGAACCATAAAGGCGCCTGCTTTACCGAACAGTTGGAGAATTTTGGTTTGCCAAATTCTGCTGAATATAATTGGAAGCGACCTGCAGGGTATGATAAAGGCATGGAGCATAATGCCTGGTTAGAATATGAATGGGATACAGTTTTGGAATTCTGTTTAATGATGCTGGAAACTGAGCGCTACGCCGGCAAAGATGTTAAACAATACATTCCTTTTATAGAGAGCTGCTTAACATTCTTTAATGAACATTATCAGTATTTAGCTAAACAAAGGGGAAGCAAGGCTTTCGACGCTAGCGGCCACCTCATTTTTTATCCTGGTTCTGCTGCAGAGACCTATAAAATGGCTTACAATGCAAGTTCTACAGTTGCTGGCTTAAGAACTGTTTTGAGTCGACTGTTAGAACTTCCTGAATCATATTTGAATAAGGAAAAACGCAAAGAATGGCAAATAATGCTGACGCGCATTCCACCTCTTAGCTTCCGAGAGTTTAATGGCAAGCCTACCATCGCGCCAGCTAAACTTTGGGAGCGTATCAACAATACTGAAAGTCCGCAATTATACCCTATTTTCCCTTGGGGGATATATGGTGTTGGGAAACCAGGGTTGGATACTGCACTAAATACTTATAAATATGACGTCGATGTATTGAAATTCCGGAGTCACGTGGGCTGGAAACAGGATAATATTTTTGCTGCCCGACTTGGCTTAACGGATGAAGCATGGCAGCTTACTTCTCAAAAACTTAAGGATTCTGGTCGTCGTTTTCCGGCTTTCTGGGGCCCGGGTTTCGACTGGACGCCCGATCATAATTGGGGCGGTTCGGGTATGATTGGTTTGCAGGAAATGCTTTTGCAAGCAGATGCAAAGAAAATATACGTCCTGCCCACCTGGCCAAAAGATAAAGATGTACACTTTAAACTCCATGCTCCATATCGAACTACTATCGAGTGCAGTTGGAAAAATGGGAGCTTGGAATTTTTGAAGGTGCTGCCAGAAACAAGAAGAAAAGATGTGGTTTTAATTAAAGAGTAGCATGCCTTACGATCGCCCTTTATTGAAATTCATTTATAGCTTCGCCGATATCGTATACTGTAGTTTTGCCATCAAGTTCGGCTGAGATAATTGAGCTGCCCGCAGCGCTTCTATAACCTCCGGCACAATGTACCGCAATGGGTTTATTGGTCGGAATTTCCGCCATCCGTTCACGCAGTTCTGCTAAAGGAATCGAAATACTTGAGGGGAAGATCTTGTTCTGTTTTACCTCCGACGGATTTCTTACATCCACAATAGTATAGTCCTGCGGCTGCTTTTTGAAATTTTGTAAGTTCAAGGGCTCATTTTTGTGTTCCGAATAATTCACCACAAAAGCTTCTTCGATATTTGATTCATAGCCGATTGCTGCCGCTCGTTCTATTATTTTTTTTAATTGTTCAATGTTTTGCGCAGCCAGATAAAATCGTTCCTCCGGTCGGATGATACTGCCTAGCCATGTTTCAAATTTTTCTCCCGCCATGATATTTACGGAATGGGATAAGTGCCCTTTTTTAAATAGCTTGTCATCTCTTACATCAACAATCCAGAGGTCATCTTTTAAGTGGCTCGCTGTTTTTTCGTCCTTTACCGGATCTGTAATTCGCACCTTTCCGACACTCTCAAAAAATGGATCCGCCCCTTTTTTATTCAACTCAACGTTGTATGGAAAATAAGCAGGGATAAAGGGAAGATCAGCTGTTAGTTCCTTTACAAATTGTTCTACATCCATTTCCTGAAGCGACCAATTACTGATTTTTTCCGCTCCGATTGTACTGCTGTTCGCCTCGCTAAGCGCTTTCCCGCAAAGAGTGCCGGCACCATGGCCCGGATAAAGCAAGACGGCTTCATCTAATTTCATCAATTTGTTTCTGAGGGAAAAATACATGCTTCGCGCTAGTCTTTCCCGTAAGGATTCCTGCTCTCCTCCTGATTCCCTTAAATCAGGGCGCCCGCAGTCGCCGATGAACAAGGTGTCGCCGGTGAAAACGGCTTCTTCCCTGCCTTCAACCTCCAGAACAATACAAATGCTGTCAGGGGAATGTCCTGGTGTATTTAGTGCTTTTAACCTGATCTCTCCGATCTCGAGAATGTCTCCTTCGTCAAACACCTCATGAGGAAAAGAAGCTTTCATTAATTTGCTTGCATAGATTTTGGCACTCGTCGTGTTATGAATTTCCAAATGGCTGCTTACAAAGTCGGCATGGGGGTGAGTTTCGATTATCGCTATAATTTCTGCTTCATTTTCCTTTGCAAATTTATAATACTCAGCAGGGTTACGGGCCGGGTCGATAAGTATAATCTGGTTTGTGCTTTCGCTCAAGATAGCATAACTGTATTGGGCTAAATTCTTATCTTCAAATTGTTTGATTCTCATAGCTTTCCTGCTCGTACTTTCTCAACAATTTTAGCGCTATACTGTTTCCAGTTACAACCTAGACTGTTGTCTCGATTCGGTTCGCTGTTAATATTGCTTTAATGCCTCTTAGCGGAATCGTAACCCAGTCTGGTCTGTTGTTAAGCTCATGGTTTAATTCAAAGATCGCTTTTTGTAATAGAAAAGTTTGTAGCAACACCTCAATGTCCTCCTTGTCATCCGGAATTATATCAGATTTCTTCATACGTTTTAAGTATCCATCCATAAAGAACCCGCTCATATAATGACACCATTGCTCGACATAGGGTAAAAGGATATTGATATCTTCAGATCTGATTTGATTGTCTAAAAATAGACTTCCGTAAGCAACGTAATGAAGCGAACGTACCATTCCCGCAACGTCGCGCATAGGCGAACGTTTCAACCGGCGTTCACTATAGCTTAATGCAGGTTCGCCCTCAAAATCCAGTATTACAAAGTCTTTACCCGTGAACAAAACCTGACCAAGATGGTAGTTTCCATGGATTCTTATTTTTTTGGCATTGATTTTTTTCTGGTAAATTCTTTTCAGGACCAAAAGTATTTCCTCCTTCATACCTAGCAGTTCTTCTGCTTCTTTTACCAGATGTTCAGGAAGCTTCTTATAATTTTTGTTTAAATTCTGAAAAGTACTTCTAACCAGCGACTGCATTGATGAATATAGAGATCGCTGATAGTGCAATGAGAAGTCTTCGGGCTTAAAGTCAGGTTGGTCTATAGATGCAAGAGCGATGTGCATTTCTGCAGTTCGCAAGCCAAGTAGAGTGGTTCGTTCCACTAGCGCCACTTCAAAAAATTCTTTGATTCCGGAAGGAACATTATCATAAATTACAGGCTCAATAAGGTCTCCTTTATATTCGGGCAGAAGGGCACCCGAATCACTTTGCAAAATCATTTCGTTGAAATCTACAAGCCGGTCGAGCATATAGTCCCATGCATTACTGTTGCTTTCTACCATCTCTTGCATTAACCCCAGAATCATTGAATCTTTACCACGTTTCCATTCAAAAGTTCCTATAAAAGCAGGAATATTTTTAAAGTTGGTTGTATGAGTCAAAAGGTTGTTTATTTCAACATCGGGATTAATAGCCCGGTCTACTTTGCGATATAATTTAAGATAAAATTTATTGTCGTAAGTAAGCGAGGTGTTGCTCTGTTCTTCCGGCAGAATCTTTGGTTTAATTTTATGAGCTTCTAATACATGCTGTTTGAGCAATTTATTTCCATTGAATTTAATTTCGCTATGTTTTAAAAGGATATTATGATTATTGGCCATATTAAAAATGATGGCATGCTGAAGTTCTATGCCGTAAATGGCATCATACAAAACTCCTTCTACACCAGCTATCTTAAGTCGGGCCAACACTGCTTGTGGACAATCGACTTTCACCTTTTCAGCAAAATGTTCTTTCCCAAAGGCAATCGGTAATTGATACACCTCGGGTAGTCCATCGTGGTAACTTACTTCAAAGAGCAGGAAAAAAGCTGAATCGTCGGCTAAAGGCATAGAGGCATAGTGCAGAAACTTAATGCTTTCTATCACTTTTCCTTTTCCGACAAACCATTTGATCTTCATTAAATAATCCGGAAGAATAGATGTGGCAAGCTTTTCCAGCATTTGTGCTTGCACAATGTCTTTCCATTGCTCAAGCTGAATCATCTGCAAATCATTATTCGTGCTTATTTCGGGATGCACTTTTTCGAGTACAAACGAATTGCAGGAATAGGGCTCAAGAGTAAAAAAATATGGTGTATCTCCTTTAATCAGGGGGAATTTATTCTTACTGACAATTTCAATGGGCTGATAGCCTTTAAACTCATCAAGATTAATTTCCGCGGGTTGTGAATAGCGCGAAAGACTTACAACCACCAGCAAAATTTCCTCCTGGTAGGTTCTAACAAAAACCAGCACCTTCGAATTTTCAGCATTTATAAATTTTATATCTCCTCTGCTAAAGGCCTTATATTTTTTCCTGGTACTGATGATACGCTTCATCCACCAAAGCAGAGATGAGGTATTGTGAGACTGAAGCTCAACATTTACCGATTCATGCTGATATTCAGGATCAAGTATCAGAGGAAGATAAAGCTGGTGAGGATTGCTGGTCGAAAAGCCAGCATTCCGTTCGGCTGTCCATTGCATCGGTGTACGAACACCATTTCGGTCGCCCAGATAGAAGTTGTCACCCATTCCAATTTCGTCACCATAGTACAGTACAGGCGTTCCGGGCAAAGAGAAAAGCAAAAAGTTGAGCAGTTCAATCTTGCGTCGGTTATTAGCCAGTAAAGGTGCCAGCCGGTGCCTGATGCCTAGATTTATTCTGGCTTTTGGATCTTTAACATAGGCCTTATACATATAATCCCGCTCTTCATCAGTCACCATTTCAAGGGTCAGCTCATCGTGGTTTCTAAGAAATAAAGCCCACTGACAGGTTTCAGGAATAGCCGGAGTTTGCTCGAATATATCCGTGATCGGATAGCGGTCTTCCATCTGCAGGGCCATAAACATGCGGGGCATTATCGGGAAATGGTAATTCATCTGACATTCGTCGCCTGTACCAAAGTATGCGGCAGAATCTTCCGGCCACATATTGGCTTCGGCTAAGAGAAGTGTTCCCGGGTATCTCTCGTCAAGCCATTTGCGCATTTTTTTTAAAAAGGAGTGTGTTTCCTGCAGGTTCTCGCCGTTTGT
>CBFGOI010000162.1:0-7463 GCA_965650335.1 uncultured Pedobacter sp.
AAATGTTCCCATTGCAGCTCCAACAAACATAGCATACAATATATAAGTGGTCATGCTACCCACTAAAAGCTCGTTATGCGAAACCAAAATAGATCCATACCATATTACCCCCACAATGGTACCAAACAAACAAAAGATAATAAACGATGCAAATCCACCACGATAAGTGGCGCCTCTAAGGGCTATTTTTACAACTTCCCTTAAACTTAGATTATACCTGTTTGCCTCATAAGCCTCGTTCACAAAAGCTTTAACATTAGCTATTCCCTGCAATGTCTCTTCCACAACAGTGTTCGACTCTGCCAGTTTATCCTGAGCCTCTCTGGAAACTTTACGAATAAGCTTTCCAAGGAAAATAGCCACCACTACCAGTACAGGAAGAATAGTTAGATTAAGAAAGGTCAGTTTAACCGAGATGATAAATAAAAACGCTATCCCACCAATTAAAACAACTATTTGTCTTAACATTTCGGCTAGGGTAGTAGTTAAAGTATCCTGAATTTGCGATAAGTCGGATGATAATCTGCTGTTTAACTCCCCAACTCTGCGATTGGCAAAGAAATCCATCGGCAGGGTGATTAATTTAAAATACGTATCCCTGCGAATATCTGCGAGCGCCTTTTCGGCAACTTCTACAAATAATTTTATCCTGAAAAAAGAAACAAATGACTGTAGAAATAGGATAACAAAAGCCACAATTCCAATAAGATTGATACTTGCCGGAATAAATGCATATTTCTGGTTCCCCTGAGCTGCATCAATCATCGCTCCCAATAGAATAGGAAAGGCGAGCCCGGTTAAGCTTGATAAGAAAAGAAAAATAAGTCCGATGATAAACTTCCATTTGTAAGGCTTCAGGTAATTTAATAAGCCCGATATTCTGCGAAGTGATTCCTTGTTTATTTTAGCTTTTGATAGTTCCTGTTCAGGAGCTGTGCCACTATTAAATCTATTTCTTGCCATCCAATGTTAAAATAAAAAGCACCTAAAAGGTGCACAAAATTAGTCTTTTTCCTTGCTTAAAAAGCCACTGTAAAATCACTTGAGCGTCAATTAACTAAATTCAACCCGAACAATGTCTCCTAAATGTAAACCGAGCAATCCGCTCGCGTTCCCTTTGTTAATTGCTATCTCTAAATAATTACTTATTCCAAATAAGCAAAGCTTTTCGCCTTCCGGAACTTCATTATAGTGCCAGCTTAACTGGGAGATAGATTCGTTTTTCCTAAAATACAATATAAAGTCCCTGCTTTGTTGAATTTTAGAAAATAGATCCTTAGATATATTAGTGATTACATTCTGGAAAGAATCGATATATATAACGCTCCCTTTAATTACATTGTGTTCAATAACGGGTTGTAAGTGCACTTTTTCTTCCAGTTCATCAATCGGAACGCCGATCTGTTCCATTTTGCCCCCTGCAGCAAGGTGGCAGGCAGCTTTGGCAAATATATCCGTTAAGGGAAAGTGCAGGAATTTTAAATCCTGCATAATACTGAGCTCCACAATTTCTGAAGGATGCTCGTCAAATATCAAAGAAAAAACGCCATTGTCGGACCCTACAAAATAGTGCCCCTTATAATTTACTGCAAGATATTTCGTCTTTTCATCAAACACTGAATTTATCCCAATTAAATGAACTGTTCCTTTAGGAAAGTAGGGAAATGCATTTTTTAAAACGAAAGCCGCCTGCGGAATGTTAAATGCAGATATGTTATGAGTGATGTCAATAATATTCACATTCGGCAATAGGCTCAGAATGCTCCCTTTAAGGGCAGCCTGATAAAAATCTTTGTAACCGAGATCGGTTGTTAAAGTGATTATAGCCATTAAAATATGAATATTTATTATTAACCTTGCGAGAGGCTTATAACCTGCAAATATTGAATTTTAATTGCATAAAAAATCAGGAAACTAAAAAAACTGGAACTTGAACGAACTAAAAATAGATCTTGAGAATATTAATCCCGTAACACTCTGGGGATCAAATAATGAGTATTTTGAAGTAATAAAAAGGCAATTCCCGAAAATTAAAATTGTAGCTCGCGGAAACGAGGTGAAGGTTTTAGGGGATGAAGCTGAAATAGCAATTTTTACTTCCAGATTTTCGAATATAATTCAGCACATCGATAAATATCAAAGTTTAACCACTAACGAACTGGAACGTTTGTTAGATGCTAAGATCACCTTACAAGCCGAAGGCGAACCTGCACAAGCATCTTCGGCAGGCAGTGAAGCAATCGTTTTTGGGCACAATGGAATTGTTGTTAAAGCCCGTACCGCCAATCAGCGTAAAATGGTTGATAGCATTACTAAAAACGACATTCTCTTTGCTATCGGTCCAGCCGGAACAGGTAAAACCTACACTGCCGTTGCTCTTGCGGTTAGGGCTCTGAAAAACAAAGAGATAAAACGAATCATATTAACCCGCCCTGCAGTTGAAGCTGGTGAAAATCTGGGTTTCCTTCCGGGAGATTTGAAAGAGAAAATTGATCCGTACCTGCGCCCACTTTATGACGCGCTCGACGATATGATACCTCCCGAAAAACTGAAGGTTTATCTCGAAAATCGTACCATTGAAGTTGCGCCTTTGGCATTTATGCGTGGTAGAACCCTTGACAACTGTTTCGTGATTTTGGATGAGGCTCAAAATACTACAGATATGCAAATCAAGATGTTCCTTACCAGGATGGGCCCATCTGCTAAATTTATCGTTACAGGAGACGTTACCCAGATAGATTTGCCTAAAAAGCAACAATCTGGCTTGCAAACTGCGCTCAGAATCTTAACCGATATCAAAGGAATTGATTTTATTTACTTGAACGGTGATGACGTAGTTCGTCATAAATTGGTAAAACAGATATTAAAAGCATACGGAGATATACAGTAAAAGAAGATGGCATTTCTTAGAGTGAAGATTGAGTTTTTAGCAATAAAAAATTAATTTTGCCTATAGAAATTCAATCCATATTCAATTCTTTAATTCGTTCCATATTCATTCAGTTCATTCATGTCAGCAATAAAAGAAACCCATTTTAAACTCCCAGGCCAAACTAATTTTTACAAAGGGAAAGTTAGGGATGTTTATACAATCGGTGATAAACTTTTAGTAATGGTCGTGTCAGACCGGATTTCGGCCTTTGACGTTGTTTTGCCAGAGCCCATTCCCTTTAAAGGACAAGTTTTAAACCAGATTGCTGCGAAATTTTTGAACGCAACCCAGGATATAGTTCCCAACTGGGTATTAGACGTACCAGATCCGAGCGTTACGATTGGAAAAATATGTGAGCCCTTTAAAGTTGAAATGGTGATTAGAGGATATCTTGCTGGCCATGCCTGGCGAGAATATAGTGCTGGCAGACGAGAAGTTTGCGGCGTTAAATTACCGGAAGGATTAAAAGAGAACGATAAACTGCCCGAACCAATAATTACTCCAACCACAAAGGCGTCAGTGGGGCATGATGAAGATATCTCCAGGGAAGAGATACTGTCGAAAGGAATTGTATCTGAAGAAGACTATTCTCAATTAGAAAATTATACCCGCCTTTTGTATCAACGAGGCACTGAGCTTGCTGCCGAACGCGGATTAATTTTGGTAGATACCAAATATGAATTTGGGAAAAATGATGGGCGAATTCATTTGATTGATGAAATACACACACCTGATTCTTCAAGATATTTTTACAAAGACGGATATCAGGAATTACAGGATAAAGGTCTGCCTCAGAGACAGTTGTCAAAAGAATTTGTTCGTAAATGGTTAATAGAAAATGGATTTCAGGGAAAAGAAGGTCAAAAAGTTCCCGAAATGAATTTAGAACTTGTAGAATCGATTTCAAATCGGTACATTGAGCTTTATGAACATATTACCGGCGAATCATTTATCAGATCAGATTCACCCGAAATATATAAAAGAGTAGAAAAAAATATCATTGAGAGTTTAAGTCGTTTAAATTGAAAATATTTTTTTAATATTGTAATCAAAGCATTTATTTACAGGAAAGAGTGATATGAAGTTCTCAATAGACAAACACGAGAAATATGTTTTAATTAAGCTAAATGAATCGAAACTTAACAGTTTGATTTCACCACAGCTTAAATCTGAGTTTATTCTTACCAATACAGAAGGCTTACGAAATATCATTCTCGATCTTTCGGCTGTTAAATATTCCGATTCTTCCGGCCTGAGCAGCCTGCTAGTTGGTCACAGGCTTTGTAAAAATTCTGATGGAAACTTTATCATTACTGGCTTAAACGAAAATATTAATCGGTTAGTAACCATATCTCAATTAGAAAATGTTCTTTCCATTGTTCCAACCGTTGAAGAAGCAATCGACCTGATCTTCATGGAAGAAATTGAAAGAGAATTAAAAAAAGAGGCCAGATAATTGCTGACACATATGCATGAGGTTTGATGTAACTATTTTAGGCAGCAGCTCTGCAACACCAATATATAACCGTAATCCCAGTTCCCAACTTTTAAATATTAATGAGCGCCATTTTCTTATAGATTGTGGCGAAGGAACACAGGTACAGCTACTCAGAAATAATATAAAAGCTCAGCGTATCGAGCATATATTAATCAGTCACCTGCACGGCGATCATTATCTTGGTCTGATTGGACTGCTTTCTTCTTTGCATTTAAATGGCAGAACCAGGCCAATGTATTTATATGGCCCTCCGGAACTCATGGAGATTTTGGATGTGCAGTTTAAATATTCACAAACTCAATTAAGGTATCCGCTGGTTTTCAATCCAACCCAAGTTAATCATCCTGAAAAGATCTTTGAAAACGCGGATGTAATTATTGAAACATTCGTTTTAGATCACCGGATTCCATGTACAGGATTCAAGTTCGTTCAAAAGAAACGTTCAAGAAAGATCCGAAAGGATATTTTTGATGAGTTGAAAATCCCAATCGATCTAATTCCTGAATTGAAAAGAGGGGCCAGCTTTACTGATAAAAAAGGCCGGGTTTATTCTTCCGATGAATTAACAACTCCTGCACCGGCGCCAAGAAGTTACGCGTATTGTTCAGATACACTTTGTAGCTGGAATTATCTTGAACATATTAAAGGAGTGGATACTTTGTATCATGAAGCCACTTTTATGAATGATATGCTAAATCGTGCGGTCGAAACATTTCACACAACATCGTTACAAGCCGGAGAGATTGCCGTGAAAGCAGGCGTAAAACAATTGCTTTTGGGTCACTTTTCTGCCCGCTATCGTGAGCTTGAACCTTTACTTGCAGAATGCAAATCAGTGTTTGCTAACTCTAAACTAGCGACAGAAGGACTAACCTTCGAGATATAGCAGAGGATTTTTTTTAAAGGATTATCGGTCGAAATAATAATCCTTTAAATCATTCAGAAAAACTCTCCTAATCTTTTTTACCTCCAAATACTGAGAAGCTCACATAGCGTTTAGGGTTCGCTTTTAAATCGATCATCAATTTATCCAGATTTGCAGAAGCATTACTCAAATTATCGTAGAGTTTATTATCATTTATAAGTTGTCCTAGCGTACCCTGACCGCTGTTTACTTTATTAATTGCGGCTTGCATATCGGCAACAGCCTTATCTGCATTTTGAATAGTGTGCTCAAAATTGGAGCGTGCAAACTGATCGCTGACTTTCTCAAGATTAGTCATCACAGCATTAATGCGTTGATTGTTGTTTTTAAAGTTTGCAGAAACTGATTCGAGATTACCCATAATCGCACTGATACGTGTAGACTCGGCACCAACAAGATTATCAACCCTTTGAGTTGTTCCCTCCAATGTTTCCAGAGTTCTTGCGATGCTTGCGAAGCTTTTATTAAAGTTTCTTTGGAAATCAGGACTGATCGTATTATTAACAGAGGTCAAAACAGAATCAAGCCGGCCAATGATCTGTTCGGCTTTCTTTTGCATTGGTTGAACCTGCTCCATAAGGTTTTTCTCTGAATTCGCTCTTAATGTGTCGCCGTCTACAGCATATAGCTTACTGTTACCAAGTTCAAAAACGATAGCTTTTCCGCCGAGTAAATCAGTGCTCTCCAAACGTGCGATAGTATTTTTAGGGATTTCGTAATCAGAATTGATTTTAAACTGAGCCAGAATGGTTCCGTTGGGCTGTAAATCTAAAGCAGATACTCTGCCAATTTGATAGCCGTTAACCAGTACGGGTTTTGAAACCGTTAATCCCTCTACACTTCTATATGTGGCGTAAAATTCTGTTTCACTGGAAAAAACGTTATTTCCTTTTAAGAAGCTGTAACCTAATACTAAAATAGTTATTGCAACCGCAGCAAGAATGCCGACCTTTGTTTCGTTAGTAATTTTCAAAGCTATACCTTAATTTTATTGGGCAAAGATACTATTGTAATTCAACTTGTTTCTTATATGTTTGAATTGCTTTCAACAAACCACTAACAATTTCGTTTTGCCCGTACTCAGAAGTAATATATTCTTCTTCCTGCGGACTGCTTATGAACCCTATTTCCGTTAACACAGCTGGCATACCAGCTTTTGCCAATACTGCCAGACTTTGCTCTTTTACACCCCGGTCAATTCTTCCCGTGGCAACATACTCTTTTTGCATTAAAGTTGCCAAACGAATACTCTGATCTCTGAACTGATTTTTCATTAAAGAAAAAATGATAATACTTTCAGGATCATTCGGGTCAAAACCTTCGTAATTATCTTTGTAATCTTTTTCTAGGAGCAGAGAAGCATTTTCGAGGATAGCAGCATCCTGTTGCCCTAGTCTGTTAAATCCAGAAACCAAGGTTTCGGTGCCCCTAACCGAGCTGCGGTTTCTCATGCTGGAAGGCATAGAATTACAATGAATGGAGATGAAAATATCGGCCTTCACTCTATTAGCCAGGCCTATTCTTTCGTATAGCGGAATAAATACGTCTTCTGTTCTTGTATAGATTACCTTAACATCCGGTAGAGTTTCTTCAATTGTTTTTCCTAGTCGAAGGGCTACTTGTAAAGCGACATCTTTTTCGCGGGCTATTAACCCGCGTGTGGATCCATCATGACCTCCGTGGCCAGCGTCAATCACAATTGTCTTGATCCGGAATGGACTGGGTTCTTCAATTTTACTAAAAGAGTAAAAGGGGAGGAAAAATATAATTGTAAATATTGCCACAATTGTTTTCAAATGATTTCTCTCTGCACTTAAATTTCTGATGTTCATTTTTTCTTGTGAAAACATGTTAAAAGCTGTTTTTCTATCTTAATTCTGCTTGTGTTTTAAAGGTTTTGATTGCCTCAACAATATTATCAACGATTTCATTTTGCCCTGATGCAGAGTTTATGAATCTTTCTTCTTCAGGATTACTGATAAACCCTATTTCTGTTAATACGGATGGCATACCAGCTCGCTGTAAAATAAGGATATTCTGCTCCTTCACGCCACGATCGATTCTTCCTGAAGCCACATATTGGTTCTGAATCAGTTTCGCAAGTTTTA
>CBFGOI010000163.1:0-7316 GCA_965650335.1 uncultured Pedobacter sp.
CCTTTCCAACTCACTGGCTGGTCGTTTTTCTGGAGTTATAGCAACCAATCGTGGTGGGGAACCAGGATATGATGCCTCTCAGATAACCATCAGAGGAATATCTACTACTGGTAACAGAGATGTTTTGGTTGTTGTGGATGGTGTGCCGGGACAACTCGGCGGTTTTGAACGTCTGGACCCGAATGACGTTGAAAGTGTGACCGTTTTAAAGGATGCTTCTGCAGCCGTTTATGGTAGTCGTGCTGCCAATGGGGTAATTTTGGTTACTACAAAAAGAGGAACTACAGGTAAACCAACCGTTTCTTACAGTTTCAACCAGGGTTTTTCATCTCCTACAAGTCTGCCGAAAATGGCGGATGCTGCAACTTATGCAACAATTAGGAATGAAATTAACTATTATAATAACCCCGCCGGAGGAATGAACCAGTTTTATACTGCCGAGCAAATAGAGAAGTTCAGGAATGGATCAGATCCATTAAACTACCCTAATACCGACTGGATAGCAACCTCGCTAAAAGATAATGCCCTTCAAAATCAACACAATCTATCCGTAAACGGCGGAAATGAAAACACAAAATACTTTGTGTCTTTAGGTATGCTTAACCAGGGTGGTATCTATAAGGAAGGTGCTACAGAATATCACCAGTATAATCTCAGATCGAATATAGACGCTAACATTACCAATAACTTCAAAGTGGGTTTATCTTTAGCTGGAAGGCAAGAAAACCGGCAGTTCCCTACCCAGGGAGCGGGTAATATTTTCCGTTCGGTTTATAGAGCTTACCCTACAGTACCTGCAGTGTATCCTAACGGACTACCTTCTTCTGGTATAGAAAATAACAACCCGGTAATGATGGTAACGGATGCGGGTGGTTTAAACAAAAATCCGCGTTTATTCTTTAACGGAATTCTGAGGGCCAGCTATGCTATTCCGCAGGTTAAAGGATTATCATTAGATGGTTTTTATGCTTTAGATAAATCAGATCAATCTAACAAAAATTTCAATACGCCTTATTTAGTGTACTTATATAACAGTACCACTAATGTCTATGAACCTAAAACGGTTGGAGAGGCTAAAGCATCCCTGTTTCAGTCTCAGGAAAATACTACTTTATCTACAGCCAATATTAAATTGGATTTCAAAAGAAGCTTTGGTGTACATAACATTACTGCTTTTGCCGCTTATGAGCAGAGTGAGTCAAGACTGGAGTATTTCGATGCCAGAAAGTTGAATTTCCCGACACCGGCAACACCCGAATTATCTCAGGGCGGAACGAGCCCTACAGATATGAAAGTTGAAGGTAGAAGCTGGAAAACGACTCGGGTTAGTTATATTGGAAGGGCCAATTATAACTATAAAGAGAAATATCTGGCAGAAGTTCAATTACGTATTGACGGCTCGTCTAATTTTCCTTCGTCAGGACGATACGGCTATTTTCCGGGAGTTTCTGCGGGCTGGCGTGTATCAGAGGAAGGATGGTTTAAGGATAGGGTGAAGTTTGTTAACGATCTGAAACTTCGGGCGTCGTATGGAGAGTTGGGTGGTGATAATGTTGGATCTAACCAGTTTATCAATAACTATTCTTTTAATAATCAGTACATACTTGGTAGTGGTGTTCAACCGGGAATTGACTTGGTTAAACTTGCTAATCCAAATATTACCTGGGAAGTTTCTAAAAAAACAGATATCGGTTTAAATACAACTTTGTTCCAAAATATTTCTCTTGAGTTTATCTACTTTAAGGAAAACAGATCAAAAATTCTTTATTATAGAAATGCTTCCATTCCAAATGTAACCGGAATTGTAAATCCTTATGGTTCAGATGCTTTAGTGCCGTCTGAAAATATAGGTGAAGTAGATAATAAGGGATTTGAGTCCACATTGGGTTATAATCATAGGGGTAACTTTAGCTATGGTATTTCAGGTAATATCACTTATGCAAAGAGCAATGTTGTTTTCATGGATGAATCACCTGCCAAGCTCGATTATCAGAAGGAAACCGGCAAACCACTTAACACTTACTTGTTGTACAGGTCTATAGGTATTTTTCGTACCCAACAAGAACTAGACAGTTACCCTCATGTGACAGGCGCCAAATTGGGTGATTTAAAATTCGAGGATTATAATAACGATGGCAAGATAACCGCTGACGACCAGGTAAGAACCGATGTTGGAAATATACCTCAGCTTACATACGGGATCAATCTAAATGCCGGATGGAAGAACTTTGATTTTTCTGCGGTTTTGGCAGGCCAGTCCAAAGTGAATCAATATGTATTGGGCGAAGCCGGAACAGTGGGTAATTTTTACAGCAGCTGGGCTGATAACCGTTGGAGTCCTACAAATCCAAATGGCACTTTTCCTCGTGTAGATGAGAGAGCTTCTGCTTCTATAAGCGGTGGTCAATATCGTAATGATTTTTGGCTAAATAACACGGCGTTCTTAAGGTTAAAGAATATTGAGCTGGGTTATACCCTGCCAGCGTCCCTGCTTTCGAAAGCTAAAATACAGTCGGTGAGGTTTTACACCAATGCATTTAATGTGTTCACCGTTACAAAGGTGAAAGATTATGATCCTGAAGGTAATAGTGAAAGCGGACAGTTTTATCCGCAACAACGTATTATCAATTTAGGCGCAAGTATTAAGTTTTAAATATAGAGATCATGAAATCAAGCAGAATTTTTAATATACTATACTTTACAGCTGCACTTTCGATAGTGTCATCCTGTAAAAAAGATTTTTTAGACGTAACACCTACGGACAGAGTATCCGATGCTGCAATCACATCAGATTCCACACTTTTTGAATCTTTTGTGATTAACCGTTACCTGGGTACCAGGTTAACGAACAAAGAAGCAGAAGGAACACTTCCCGGATTTGGAAGAGGTTTTGAATATGCTATGTGGTGTTCACTAACTGACGAGGCAATTTATAATAATAATGATGATACCTGGCTTGTTCAGAAAGGGGAGTTATCTCCTGAAAATACGGGCATTGCCGGCACATTATGGGGCCGCAGCTACAGAAGTATAAGAGAATGTAATTATGCCTTAGCTAATTTAGATAAGGTAGATATGAGTGCATATCATAAGAAACGTCTGAGAGCTGAGATTAAATTTATTCGTGCTTTCCGTTATCAGGATCTTATTCGTAACTATGGCGGTGTGCCTTTAATAGGAGATAAGGTATATGGATTAACAGACGATCTTACAGATCCGGCGCTATTTCAAAGAGCAAGTATCGCGGACTGTATAAATTATGCTGTCGCGCAACTAAATGAGGCGGCTGCTGACTTACCTCCAGCTTATACTAGCACCTGGATAAGGGGCAGGGCAACACAAGGTGCGGCTCTCGCTTTAAAATCGAGATTGCTTTTATATGCTGCAAGTCCGCTTTATAACGCAGGCACCTGGCAAGCAGCTGCTGACGCTGCAAAAGCAGTAATGGATCTTGGTATTTATAATATAAGCTCAAATTATAGCCGCCTATTTCAGAAATCTGACGCCAACAACGAAGTTATTTTCGCTCGTTACTATACTGTAGCGGCCCCTCACGTTCGTCTGGAAATTTCTAACGGTCCGAATGGTTATGACGGCTGGGGCGGTAATTTGCCTTTACAGAATATGGTAGACGCTTATGAAATGAATAATGGCAAAGTTATAACCGACCCAACATCCGGATATAATGAACAAGACCCTTATAAAAACCGGGACCCAAGGTTTTACGCTACAGTTCTTCACGATGGAGCACTATATCGCGGTCGCGCTGTTGAGACTTTCATTCCCGGAGGGCGCGACAGCAAGGATGGTCCCTCAAATTGGAATACTTCTAAAACCGGTTATTACCTCAGAAAATTTGTTGACGAGGACTTGCCGATCCAAAACCCCTGGAACGTAGCTGGTATACAGCCCTGGATTTATTTCAGATATGCTGAGATTCTGTTGAATTATGCGGAAGCACAAAATGAAGTTGGTACCGCCCCTGATATAACTGTATACAATGCGGTTAACGCTATTCGTGCACGTGCCGGAGTAAATATGCCGCCTTTGGTTGGTTTAACTAAAGAACAAATGCGTGAAGCTATAAGAAGAGAGCGTAGAGTTGAGCTGGCGTTTGAAGAACATCGTTTTTATGATGTTCGTCGCTGGAAGATAGCGGATCAAACTGAAAATATGCCTGCTCAGGGAATTACTATCACCAAAAATGGCAGCACCCTAACTTATCAGAAAAAGATAGCCTTAGAGGGTAGAAAATTTGAGGAGAAACATTATTGGTTGCCAATACCGAGAGCTGAAATCCAGGCATCAGGAGGCAAGCTGAAGCAAAACAATTTATATTAAGCTTATTTCTACTAGTTCCCGGGAGAATATCACAGCCCGGGAACTCTTTAATAGCTAGCAAATTATTCACGACGTCTGGTCTCTTGCGATAGGATTAGCTTATCAGATTTACAGCGAGAGATTTATATCTCCATAGAAGTTTCAATATGTAGAAGTTAAAAACTAACAATTATTAGCCTAATAAAAACCAAATGAAAAAGTATTTATCCCTCTTCGCTATTGCTTTCATGCTGTATGCATGTAAAAAAAGCGAATTGCAAGATACACCCGCCGAAAGCGTCCCCGTTACTGCTGCCGAAACTACCCCAACTGCTGCAGGTCTTGGAGCAGCCGGTATAGCCGGAGTAAACTGGGCGGATAGCCGCGATAATTTTGTAGATGGTTGGGTAATCCCTTCCGGGCTAACGTCTTCAGATAGTTATTCAACTGTTTCTGCAAAAGCTAATTCCATTTTAACTGGTTTTCAATCGACCCTGGGTGTTAATACAGTTCGCCTCCCGATAAATCCTCCAAGTGTTCTTGAGTCCTGGTGGAACTCATACAACGGAGCAATAGATGCGGCTTTAAGCAAAAATATGAAGGTAATCATCGCTTATTGGGAAGGTGCATCCTCGCGAGACGGACTTATTGATAATACCACACAATTTTGGAATATGTGGGACGTGGTAGTAGCCAAATATACCGGCAATGCCAATGTTTACTTTGAAGTTTTCAACGAGCCTCACGGTTACGCAGCATCCCAGCTTATTAGTATATACGCCGATTGGTTGGCGAGATATCCTAATGTGCCACGTGCAAGGATTCTATTAGGAGGTACCGGCTATTGTGATGATGTAAAGCCCATTGGTGCAGACCCGCGTTTCTCTCAATGCTTATTATCCTTACATAATTATGCCTTTTGGGCAAACAGAGGAAACCTCGCAGCCTGGGAGCAGTCATGGAGAGGGCAATTTGGTTCTTATGCCAGTCGCACAGTTGTAACCGAATACGGAGCACCTATGACCACCGGTAAAAACTATAATAATTCATCAGACGGAGATAATGAAATTGCCTATATACAGGGCTCAACTAATGTTTTCAGAAATGAAAAAATTGGGAGCGTTTATTGGCCGGGTTTAAGGGATGGTGATATTTACAGCATTACTACCCGTGGCGGCAGCGGAAATAATATTACCTTATCAGTTACAAATTCCACTGGTGTTGATCGTATTCGCTACGGATGGGGCGAAGGAAGCGCGTTTAATCCAAATGTTTATTACTCAATAGTTAACAGAAATAGTGGTAAGGCATTGGATGTGAATGGAAGTGCCACCACAAATGGTGCTGATATTATTCAGTGGGGCTATTGGGGTGGCAATAACCAGCAGTGGCAAATTATAGATAATGGAACAGGATATTATCGCATCATAAACAGGAACAGTGGAAAGGCATTAGACGTGAATGGCGGCTCGACTGCTGATGGTGCAGGAATTATTCAGTGGACCTATTCTGGCGCTACTAATCAGCAATGGCAGCTTATAGATAACGGGGGCGGATACAGAAAAGTTATCAATAGGAATAGTGGTAAAGCTTTAGATGTAAACGGTCAGTCGACTGCTGATGGTGCAGGTGTTATTCAATGGAGCTTTTCGGGTGGGAACAATCAGCAATGGACGCTCCAACAACTGTAAAGTTTTTTAAGTGAAAATTAATAGAATTAAGTTCATGGAATTTATATTGCTCTACTGGAGATAATGCGTTGCAAACTTTGGAACACGCAACGGCGAGCTGAATCCTTTTTAGATAAAAACGGAAATGTCGATTGGAACCTAAAACACACACACTTAGAACATGAAAAGAATTTTTATACTTTATAATGCCTGAATGTATACCGCTCAGAAGTTTATGATAGGTGATTGAAATAGTATTTGGAGTAGAAATCAGTCATATATTTTTTTAAATCTAATTTCCTCAATATCAAATAAAATCAAATAACTAACCTAATTAAACAAAAAAAATGAAAATCAAAATTCTAATTCCCTTGTGCTGTTGCATAGTTATTCTGGGGAGCTGTTCTAAAAAGAACGATTTACAGGATCTTAATAAAGAAGACGTGGTTATAAACGTCAAAGACAATTTATCAATATCTGCTGTTGGAGCTGCTGGTATAGCTGGTGTAAACTGGGCCGATGGCCGCGATAATTTTGTAGATGGTTGGGTAATACCTTCAGGACTAACCGCTTCAGATAGTTATTCAACTGTATCTGCAAAAGCTAATTCCATTTTAACCGGTTTTCAATCGACCCTACCCGGTGTTAATACAGTCCGACTTCCCATAAATCCCCCCAGTGTTCTTGAGTCCTGGTGGAACTCATACAACGGAGCAATAGATGCGGCTTTAAGCAAAAATATGAAGGTTATCATAGCTTGTTGGGAAGGTGCATCTTCAAGAGACGGTATTATTGATAATACCACACAATTTTGGAATATGTGGGATGTTGTAGTAAACAAATATACCGGCAATGCCAATGTATACTTCGAGGTTTTCAATGAGCCTCACGGCTACACAACATCTCAGCTTACAACAATATATGCCAATTGGTTGGCCAGATATCCTAATGTCCCACGTGGAAGGATTCTATTAGGAGGCACCGGTTATTGTGACGATGTTAAGCCTATTGGTGCAGATACGCGATTTTCGCAATGCCTGTTGTCTTTGCATAATTACGCCTTTTGGGCGAATAGAACATCCGTAGCAGCCTGGGAGCAATCATGGCGAGATCAATTTGGATCCTACGCCAGCCGCACAGTTGTAACCGAATACGGGGCACCTATGACCACCGGTAAAAACTACAATAATCCTTCAGCCGGAGATAATGAAATTGCCTATATACAGGGCTCAACCAATGTATTCAGAAATGACAAAATCGGAAGCGTTTACTGGCCGGGTTTAAGGGATGGTGATATTTACAGCATTACTACCCGTGGCGGCAGCG
>CBFGOI010000164.1:0-7071 GCA_965650335.1 uncultured Pedobacter sp.
ATCCCCTCCTTGAAGATAAGGAGGGGAAGTTGGTGCTTTAGGCGGGCTGCCCGGAATAACAGCAGGGTAAAAAACCTGTATATAATCACAAACATTATTGATAAAATTGGATACGGGTTTTAGCGAGCGGTTATAAGGTGTAAAATGATGAAAAATGAGATAATCCCAGATTTAGCAGCCTTGAACTCCCCTCCTTATCTTCAAGGAGGGGGCAGTTATGCAATTGAGTTTTTCAATATAAATAGCGATATTGGATTATCTGTGAGTACTAAACCTATCTACAATCTTTCATATTTAAAAGAAAGACGACGTGCATTAAGGAATAATTTGACTTCCGCGGAAGCGGTGTTATGGATATTGCTAAAGGACAGTCAGCTTAGTGGCAGAAAGTTTCGAAGGCAGCATAGCATAAAGAATTTCATCGTTGATTTTTATTGTCCGTCGGAGAAACTGATTATTGAATTGGATGGTAGCAGTCATGATAATCCCGGGCAGGTTAATGCTGATTATGATCGGGATAATGATCTGAAAACTCTGGGATTGAAAGTGTTGAGAATTGAAAATGATATGGTTTTCAGGCATCCGGAACAGACCTTGGAAATTATCAAGGGACAATTTAAAGGATCTTAAAGAAGCGGAGGAGTAGAAACCACCCCTTTATCCCCTCCTTGAAGATAAGGAGGGGAGTATAGTGCTTTAGACAGGCTGCTGGAAGAGCGGAGCTGCTTGAATAAAAGATTCTTCAGGTTTCGGGAAAATTCATAGCGCTTTACTAAATCGTTTCGAGAATCATACTTTCAAATGTCAAACCGGGACCGAAGGCAAAACTCATTATTTTGTCGCCGGATTGTGTTTGTTCCATCATTCGTTTTAACACAAAAAGTATGGTGACCGAGGACATGTTTCCGTGTTGTTTTAAGACGTCATACGAATGTTGAAGCGCTTCTTCGGGAAGGTCGAGCAGATCTTCGCAAACTTCGAGGATTCGTCGCCCGCCGGGGTGTACCGCTACATGTGAAATCGCCGGACGGTCTAAGCCCGATTTTTCGATCAGGGCGGCAGTAACTTCTTTAATCTTTTGGCCGATGTTTTTTGCGATATGCGAAGAAAGGTGCATCTGAAAGCCAGTATCACCAATGCGCCAGGCCATTTCATCTTTAGCTTCGGTAACCAGCGTATTGAAAAAAGTCTTCAGGCGAAAGCCGTTTGTTACGGATCGATTATCTTCCGGCTCGACCAAAACGGCTGCTGCCCCATCGGCGAACAAGGAGTTGGCCAGCCAGTTTTCTAAAGTACTCTCCCGTTGAAAGTGTAAGGTGCAAAGTTCGACGTCGACAATCAAAACTTTAGCCGCTTTATCTGCCCGGCAAATATAATCCGCAGTTTTTAGGGCATTGAAAGCGCCATAACATCCCATAAAGTTAATACAGGTGCGCTCGATGCTTCTGTTCAGGTTCAGCGAATCGATAATATCAATATCCAGTCCCGGAGCATACATGCCTGTACAGCTAACGGTGATGATGTGGGATATTTCGTTTGGGGTGATGCCGAGATTTTGAAAAAGATCATGGATCGCTGATGTGCATAAATCTTTGGCCGTGGCTTCATATAAAGCGCTTCGGTCGGCAGTTTTTGGAAAAGGTTCAAGGTTTATTTCATTCCCGAAAAACGAATAGTGCCCGCGTTCAAGTCCGAAATCTTTAATCACAGAGTGTCTGTAATCAATCCCCGAAGCCTCGTATAGCTTTGCAAGACGACTCGCGTCATTCTGATTAAGCTGATGCGCCTCTACCATAAAGTTTAAAATTTCCTTTTGGGAAAAACGATTCGCCGGAGCAGCTGTTCCGATAGCTGAGATTATACTTCCCATTAATTATTTTTTTCTAATTTAAGAACCATTTCCAATGCCTTAAGTTTTCGAATGAATTATCTACCAAGTAAATCGGCAATTCAGCACTCCAGGTTTCTGTTTTCTTTTTTTTTAATGCCCGTTTATCTTTTTGCCATAGGTCAGGTTCCTGAAATTGATGGCATAAAGGCTCTTTTAGTTTTTGTGATCTGGCATCTGTTTATTTATCCCGCAAGCAATGGCTATAATAGCTATTTCGACAAAGACGAAGGAAGCATTGCTTTACTGGAGAAACCACCGGCTACCGACAAAAGTTTATACGTTTTTTCTCTCTTTCTGGATTTAACGGGAATTTTGCTGGCCCTCTTCGTAAGTATGCAATTTACCCTGGCTGTTTTTATTTTCGGAGTACTTTCGAAGCTGTACAGTCACCCTTCTGTGCGTTTGAAAAAGTACCCGTTCATTAGTTTCATGGTAGTTTTTATTTTTCAGGGTGCTTTTGTGTACTGGACAAGTTATTCGGCCATGTCGGGAATGGATTTAAGCGAAGTTTGGGATATTGATCTTTTCACCGCTGGGATTATTTGCTCGTGTCTGATTGGTGCATCCTATCCTCTAACACAAGTGTATCAGCATGAAGAAGACGCTAAACGAGGAGATACCACTCTAAGTATGGTTTTGGGCGTAAGGGGGACATTTGCTTTTGCAGCGTTTCTTTTTGCTTTGGCTACAGGGCTGGTGTTTGTTTATTGGAGCCGGGCCGGTCGTTTAGAATACTTTTGGCTCTTTCTCTGTTTTATTCTGCCGGTGCTTGCTGTATTTTTAAAGTGGCTGATAAAATTGCAGAGAGATCGATCGGAGGCAAATTTTAAGAATATGTCGAAGATGACGTGGGTGAGTGGGATTGCGATGTTTAGTTATTTTTTGGTTTTGTTGCTATTATGATTTTTTTTAACGCAGACAGCGTTCTGAACGCTGTCTGCGTTTGTTTTCTTGAGTGCTCGATCCGCTTATTACCGCGGAGAGCAAGTTCATTGTTCGAGTTTTTATTGCTTTTTATTTGGTAAATAACCACCCCTTTATCCCCTCCTTGAAAATAAGGAGGGGAGGATGGTGCTTTAGAGAGGCTGCTAGAACGCTTTCTGCCTTATTCTCTAGTCAATATTTTCAATATTTATCCTATAACTCTGCAATTTTTATAATTTTATCGCCAGGTTATTGCAAACCATTATTCTATTCTCGTGTTTTTCCATTTTTATCATCATATAATAATAAACTGTACATTTGAATCGGCCTTTAAAAGCCTGAGCGCAAATCGCATCAACGACAAATAATTTATAAATGAAAGTAGCATTAATCACAGGGATTACTGGCCAGGACGGAGCCTATCTGGCCGAATTTTTATTAAAAAAGGGTTATGAAGTTCATGGCTTGAAAAGAAGATCATCTTTATTCAATACTGATCGTATCGATCATTTATACCAGGATCCTCACGAGACTAATGTTAAACTTAAATTACACTACGGCGATTTAACAGATTCCACCAATATTATACGCGTTATCCAGGAAGTTCAGCCGGATGAGATCTATAACCTGGCTGCAATGAGCCACGTTAAAGTAAGTTTTGATACTCCTGAATATACTGCAAATGCCGACGGTATCGGTACTCTTCGTATCCTTGAAGCAGTACGTATACTGGGACTTACAAAGAAGACCCGTATTTACCAGGCTTCAACTTCGGAACTATACGGATTGGTGCAGGCAGTTCCGCAAAGCGAAACTACGCCGTTCTACCCTCGTTCCCCATATGCGGTGGCAAAGATCTACGGATACTGGATCACCGTAAACTATCGTGAAGCCTACGGGATGTACTCTTGCAACGGAATTTTGTTCAATCACGAAAGTCCGATCAGAGGGGAAACTTTCGTGACCCGTAAAATCACTCGTGCTACTGCAAAAATAGCTCTAGGTTTACAAAGCTGCCTGTACTTAGGCAACCTTTCGGCTCAACGCGACTGGGGTCATGCTAAAGATTATATCGAAGCTATGTGGCTGATCTTGCAACAGGATAAACCGGAAGATTATGTGATCGCCACCGGAATAACCACCGCTGTGCGCGAATTCGTGCGCATGAGCTTTGCAGAACTTGGAGTAGAAATTGAGTTCAGCGGTAAAGATGAAAACGAAAAAGGCGTGATCGTTGATGTCGATCAGGCCAGAGCATTAGAGCTTGGATTAAATATCGATGCTTTAAAAGCGGGTCAGACGGTCGTTAAAGTTGACCCTAGATATTTCCGTCCTACTGAAGTGGATTTACTATTAGGCGATCCGACTAAAGCAAAAGAAAAACTTGGCTGGAAACTAAAATACGATTTACCAGCTTTAGTTAAAGATATGGTGCATTCGGATCTTGGTCTGATGAAAAAAGATGAATATTTAAAACAGGGTGGACACCAGGTTTTGAATTATTTCGAATAAAATATAGTTTATCTGTTGTAAAGAAGCGCAGGCAGGGTTTAAAAACTGTCTGCGCTTTTTTGTGTTCCTGCCGGAAGAAGCGGGATGAGGGTATAAGGAAGATCTGGAACAGCCTGTAAATGTATAGCAGGATTATCATAAAACCTGTAAACTTATTTTAGGACGATACATAGGTTCCGAGAAGTGAAACCACCCCTTTATCCCCTCCTTGAAATAAGGAGGGGAGTATAGCGCTTTAGGGCGGCTGCCAGGATGCGGTCGGCCGTTGATATAATCATTTTTTTAGTTACGAGCATAGTAGATTGGATTAGGGTTTAGTGTCGGGGGTATAACGGTGTAAAATGAGACAACCCCAAATTTAGCAGCCTTGTACTCCCCTCCTTATCTTCAAGGAGGGGCAGGGGTGGTTCTTGCAATTCAATTTTTCGGTTTAACTAGCAGGTCAGTATAAACAGTTTTAGAAAAGGTTTTAGTACACTGTTAGTACAGTATGTGTACAGTATCTATACAGTACCTATACAGTATCCATACTGAAGGGGTATAGGAAAGGAGGGTGATTAGTGGAAATGCAGGCGAAATTCTTTTCTCAGAGCCAAACCTTCAGGTCGAAGCGAGGTGTGTAATAGTGCTGGATGACTTCTTCATAAACCAATCCCCTATGATCACAGAATTCTTTAATGGTAACCAGCTGATGGGTCTTTTTCAAGAGCAAAAAGCGAATATCATTGAGAATACGTTCGGCAGTCCGGTTACTTTTCCGGATGATGATGGCAGCTTCAATGGGTAAAATGCATAAAGGTACTCCTTCCATTTACACAGGTAGTATGCCTTAAATAAGCCCCAAAACTGACGGGTTATTACGGCAATGTTTTATAGGTGATAGATTTAATTCCGGAAAAGTATTAAAATCCTGCGAAATATTAAATCTTATAACGACAAATACGCTAAATAAGCAATATCGCGACAAGGACGACAAATGCGACAAGCAAGGTTTTGCACCGGGGTAATTTTGTTTCAACAAACAAGCAGAATTATGGCAAAACAGAAAAGTATCATCAAATTGGAAGGAACTATCGGAGATATTTCTTTCTACAAAAGTAAGGACGGGTACATCGCAAGAGAATACAGTCCGATTAGCGCTGAGCGCATGGCTACCGACCCTGCATTTAAGCGGACTCGTGAAAATGGGGCTGAATTCGGCAGAGCGGGTAAAGCCGGAAGGCTTTTAAGAAAAGCTTTAAGGGATCTGATTCAAATCGGCAGCGACCGCAGAATGGCCAACCGTTTAACCAAGGAGATGGTTAAGGTTTTGCAGGCAGATCAGGTGAGCGTGAGAGGAGAAAGGAATGTACTTGACGGCGAGCTGGAGCTTTTAAAAGGATTTAATTTTAACATCACTGCCCCGATGGATTCGGTGCTGTTTGCTGATTTCAGCGCCACGATCGACCGCCCCAGCGGAATGTGCTGTGTAAACGTACCTGTGTTTAATCCGGAAAAGAGTCTGAATGCACCCGCCGGTACTACTCATTTCGAGTTGGAAAGCTTCGCTACTGCTATTGATTTTGAGCAGGAAACCATCGAAACAGAGCGTACTAAGAGCGGATACCTGGGCAGTTCTTCGGTGTTAGCAGCAGCAATCGCCCTGCAAATGAATCTGAGCGCCAACAGCACACATCCTATTTTCATAGGACTGAGCATTTTGTTCTACCAGGAGCTAAACGGGGTATATTATCCTTTGAACAATGGCAGCAACAATGCAAGTCAGTTGGTTGAAATTAAAGGATTGTAGGCATGGAACTCGAATTACACAGGGTCTATCATGAAAAAGGTACATCCGGAGCTTTTTGGTATTATGGACAGAAAATCTGTGAAAGCATCGAATTGCCCTGGAGGAACAATAAACGAGGTATCTCCTGTATCCCGGAAGGTCGCTACGAGTTAAACACGAGGATTCACCCTCAAAAAGGGAAACAATTGGTGCTGAGGGCGGTGCCGGGAAGAAGCGGGATCCTTATTCATGCCGCCAATGATGCGCTGAGAGAGCTTCGCGGATGCATCGCGCCAGTATGCAAGGTGAGCGAACCGGGTAAGGGGTTTTACAGTCGCATTGCTTTGGAGCGACTGGAGGAGTTGGTTATTCCGGCTATTGATGCGAAGGAGAAGGTTTATTTGGTGGTTAAAAAGTAGCTAGTCACTAGTAACAAGTATCAAGTGGAGAGTAACTAGTAAAAAGTAAAAATGAAAAAATAAAAAAAGGAGGAAAATGAAAATCAAAGAAAGAATAATACGGCCGATGCCTCGGTTCTTTAGTCGCCTGAGCCGGGTTGGCTTGTGCATTGTCGCAGCAGGTGGGGCATTGCTCGGAGCACCAGTTGCATTGCCGGGTCTTTTGCTAAAGCTGGCCGGATACCTGGTGGTGGGTGGTGGGGTGATCAGCGCTGTGAGTCAGGCGACGGTGAAAGGAGAACGGGAATAATGCAGACGGAATCGAAAGCAGGTATAGCGGGTGGATTAGTCATGAGTCTGGTGAGCTTAAATTACCAGGACTTGATCCAGACCAGTGTCTGTGCTGCGGTTGGCGCGACTGTAAGTTATATTGTGACTTATGTGCTGCGCAGCATTAAGAGATGGGATGATTGATTAATCTAGTTTTTAGATTTTGAAAGCAGGGCCACCCGGGAGGATTTCCTGGTGGTTTTTTTGTGTGATGCGGGTATAATTATCCACCCGTGTCATGCCTGGAA
>CBFGOI010000165.1:0-6994 GCA_965650335.1 uncultured Pedobacter sp.
TAAAAATATTACCAGTTCTAATTTTGGAGCTTGGACAAATGCGGTGGTAAGGAATTTCCAGTTTAATCCCTAACGCAAAACCCGCCTAGTTTGAAAGCGTCTAGTATGGACGTTTGCTACAATTAGCCGGCGGTGGCAATAGCTGAATTTTATCATTTTCCCTTTAAGTGGTATGAAAACGGAACGATCATTAACATTTGAGCTATAATTTGAAACATTAACTCACCTGTTTTAAGCAACACAGCGATAACTTTACACAGCTAATTAAGATTAAATTAAACGGCACATAAGACTTAGTGAAGGAATCCCTTGAAGAGGTGGACAATGTGAAAAACAGGGAAGTATACACAGGAAAACCCGTTTCGAACGGATGCACAGTCGGGAGGACTTCATAATTATTGAAAAACAGGGCAGGTATCCCGAAATGGTTGTTAATGGGCAATTTAAACCATTAAAAGCAATTTTTTGATGAGGAAATATATAATACTATTCTTATTAACTGTTCTTACTTCGGTATCGACTGTAAAGGCGCAGAATGCCAATCAATTTTTTCCGGATAAAAACCTGATCACTACCGGTATCTATTACTATCCTGAACATTGGAAAGAAAGCCAGTGGGAGCGTGATATTAAGAAGATTTCGGAAATGGGGTACGAGTTTGTCCACCTGGCTGAGTTTGCCTGGTTTAGAATGGAACCGGAAGAGGGAAAATTTAATTTTACCTGGCTTGATAAAGTGGTAAACCTTTGCGCTAAATATAACCTGAAAGTGGTTATGTGTACAACTTCGGCAACTACACCGACCTGGATGCGTATAAACTACCCCGAAACCTTTATCATGGACGGCCATTACATTCGTGCAGAGAATGGCACGCGGGGCTTAGGTTCAATTGCTAATCCCAAGTATCGCATGTTCGTTGATAAAATCGTTACCGAAATGGCCAAACGCTACGGACACAATAAAAATGTAACCGGATGGCAAATCGATAATGAGCCTCCGGCGATTTCCGATTATAGTCCTTCATCGCAGCAAGCATTCCGGACCTGGTTGGAAAATAAATATAAAACCATCGATGCCTTGAATATTGCTTGGGGGGCAGCCTTCTGGAGCCAATCGTTCAATAATTTCGACCAGATTATTATCCCCAATACCAATTTAGTAGGCTGGTGGGGCAACAATCCTCATGCCATCCTCGATTTTAAGCGTTATACTGCAGATGCCCAGGCTGAATTCCTTGATTTCCAAGCCGGCACTTTACGAAACTACATCTCCCGGAACCAATATATTACTACCAATTACACAGCAGTTTCTCCCGGATCCGATCCAGTGAGGACAAAAAAGCTCGATTTCGCAGCCTATACAGCCTATCCCAATGGTGGCAGCGATAATATTGGAGATCAGGGTTTCCGCTTGGGAAACGGCAAGGTTATCCTCTTTGCATCAGAATATTTTAAATCAGTAGGCGGTATATCGGGTGTTATGGAAATTCAGCCTGGTCCGGTAAACTGGGGCGGTTATAATCCTCTTCTTTTGCCCGGTACCGTACGAATGTGGTTGTACCACACCTTTGCAGCGGGTGGAAAGCTGACTTGTTCTTACCGCTTCCGTCAAATCCTGTATAGCTCAGAGCAATATCATGGTGGTATAATGCTAACAGATGGGGTTACACCTTCTCCGGGAGGAGAGGAGTATATGCAATTTATGAACGAAATTAAGGAACTCCGGAAGCAATACAAGCCGGATGCGAAGATGCCTGAAAAACTGGCTGCCCGTTCAACCGCTATCCTTTGGAACCTCGAAAATTACTGGACTATCGACAGGCAAAAGCAGACCTGGCAATGGGATGCCTGGAATTATCCTGTTAAGTTTCAGGAAATAGCAAAGTCTTTTGGAGCTCCTGTTGATATTATTCCCGAAACAGCTGATTTGTCGAAATATAAGGTCGTGATAGTGCCGGCCTATGAAATGGCTGATTCTGCATTGGTGAAGAAATGGACTAATTATGCGGCCAATGGCGGACAGTTAATTATTACCTGCCGTACAGCCACCAAAAACCGCATGGGGCATTTCTGGGAAGGCGAGCTGGCTGCGCCAATTTCCGGCCTTATCGGAGCCCATGTAAAAGCGACCGATATGCTTTCTGCTTACGCCAGAGGCGATATTTTGATGAAATCAACCCATTATAACTGGAACAACTGGGCCGACCTGCTTGTGCCAGATAAAAACACCGAAGTGCTTGCAAGTTTCGACAACCAGTTTTACAAAGGTAAAGCGGCTGTTGTGAAACGTGAAGTCGGTAAAGGTTCTGTAACATACATTGGCGTAGACACAGACGAATCGAAACTGGAAAAAGATGTTTTACGCGATATTTATGCCGGAACCGGGGCAACTACAGAAGATTATCCGCAGGGAGTCTATGTTTACTGGCGGGATGGTTTTCATGTCGCTGTGAATTATTCTTCAAGCGATTTTACGATGAGTATACCCCAAACTGCCAAAATTCTTGTTGGGAATAAAACGCTGAAACCTGCAGGGGTATTAGTTTGGAGCGAATAACTAACACAAATAAGCATATTATATAACAACAATAATCAAGGACTATTAATAAATGAAATTTGTATTCTTAACAATACTTTCAGGAATCTCACTACTGGTTTCTGCTCAACAAAAAACTCAAGTTTACCTTGATGTAACCAAACCCATGGAAGAACGGGTAGAAAGTGCCCTTTCACTAATGACCACCGAAGAAAAAGTGGCGCTTTGTCATGCCCAGTCGAAATTCAGTTCGAAGGGAGTTGCCCGTCTGGGAATTCCCGAAGTATGGAGTACCGACGGGCCTCACGGAATCCGTGACGAGGCTCTGTGGGACGAATGGAGCGGAGCTAAATGGACTAATGACTCGTGCACAGCTTTTCCGGCGCTTACGTGTCTGGCGGCCTCTTTTAATCCACAGCTTTCTTTGCTTTATGGAAAGTCTATTGGTGAAGAAGCCCGCTATCGTAATAAAACTGTACTACTGGGCCCTGGGGTAAATATATACCGCACTCCACTGAATGGCCGTAACTTCGAATATATGGGCGAAGATCCTTATTTGGCTTCCCGTATGGTGGTACCTTATATTCAGGGAGTTCAATCCATCGGGGTTGCTGCCTGCGTGAAGCATTTTGCTCTGAACAATCAGGAGGAGTGGAGAGGGCATATAAACGTTAACCTGAGCGACCGGGCCCTCTACGAAATTTACCTCCCGGCGTTCAAGGCAGCAGTGCAGGAAGGGAAGTCCTGGTCAATTATGGGTTCCTACAATAAGCTGAGAGGCGAGCATTGTTGCCACAGCGACCTTCTGTTGAATAAAATCCTAAAGAATGACTGGAAATTTGACGGTGTGGTAATCAGCGACTGGGGCGGGGTTCATGAGACTGACCAGGCTGCAAAAAATGGGCTCGATCTGGAAATGGGTACCTATACCAATGGTTTAACAACCAGCGGAACTTTCCCTTATTCGGAGTATTATCTGGCCAATCCGTTTTTGAAAGGTACTAAAGATGGTAAATATGAAATTGCCCTGCTGGATGATAAAGCCCGTCGTATCCTGCGCATGATTTTTCGTACTACCATGAGTGCTAACCGACCTTTTGGCCGCTTCGTATCTCCTGAGCATAGTGACGCCGCACGTAAAATCGCACAGGAGGGAGTGGTGCTTTTGAAAAATGATAAACAGTTTTTTCCTGTTCCGGCGGGTAAATACCGTAAGATTGCCGTTATCGGTGAGAACGCTACCCGTAGTTTGGTAGTCGGTGGCGGTTCGTCTTCCCTTAAGGTGGCTTATGAGACTTCCGTATTGCAAGGATTGACAGCTAAATACGGTAACGACCATATCGTTTACAGTCTGGGTTATGCTTCCGGCCCGCCGATGTACGGACGTGTAGAGCCACCAAAACTGAACACTGATTCTTTGATAACTGCTGCTGTTAATGTTGCAAGAGATGCAGATATCGTACTCTTTATAGGAGGCTTGAACAAAAATCACTTTCAGGATTGTGAAGGTGGCGACCGCCAGTCGCTCGGCCTTCCATTTGGGCAGGATAAACTAATTGATGCTTTGCAGAAAGCAAACAAAAATACGGCCGTGGTATTGCTTAGCGGAAATGCGGTATCGATGCCATGGGTAAACAAAGTGCCTGCTGTTATGCAGGGATGGTACCTCGGTTCTGAAGCTGGTAATGCATTAGCCGATGTTATATCGGGCGAAGTAAACCCATCGGGTAAGCTGCCTTTCTCTTTTCCTAAAAAGCTGGAAGATAACGCCGCTCATTCGTTCGGTAAGCTCTCTTACCCAGGCGACAGCATTAATCAGTATTATAAAGAAGATATTCTGGTAGGTTACCGTTGGTTTGATACTAAAAAGATAAAACCTCAATTTGCATTCGGACACGGTCTTTCCTATACAAACTTCGAATTAGGAAAGCTTACAACGGACAAATCTGCTTATGGAAAGGATGATGCTATCCGTGTCAGGTTTACTGTTAAAAATACAGGCCCACGCTCGGGGGCTGAAGTAGCACAGTTATATGTAAGTGATCCGGTTTGTTCGGTAGCACGTCCGGCGAAAGAGCTTAAGGCTTTTGAAAAAGTATCCCTGCAGCCGGGAGAAACAAAAACGGTAGAAATTAACGTAAAAGTTGCCGATCTGGCATTTTATGATGAAGGTAAAAAGGATTGGAACGTAGAGGCGGGAGACTTTATCCTGCAACTGGGGAATTCATCAGATAATATAACTCAGAAATTAAAAATAACTGTAAGGTAACCGAGAGGCACGGAAAAGTAGTAAAGCCGGATTTTACAAGAGTCCGGCTTTGCTCATTTGGTCCTTTAATAATTTTATATAAATATTGATAAAACGATTCATTAAAAATAAATTGGCATTAATTATTTCAATCTCTTTCATTTATATACCCTTTACCGGTATAATAGTCTATCAAGCAATTCAAAATTTTAATACGAATAAGTTATATATGGCTTTAACTGCTTCGCCTGGGTTCGTGTCCGCACGAACCGGAATTCGTTATTATCATGCCCAATTTTCTTCGATTGCTATTTCTAAGACAATGGTGAAATAATTCGTGAAGGACACGAACCTGGTTTAGTTAAATTTCATGAACGCTTGCTTGGTTTGCGTGAGGGATTGCAGTGAAAATTTCCCTTCGCATAGCTCAGAGCTAAAGGCCCAAGGGGAAAAGATTGTAACGGAAAGCCCGACCCTCTTGGGGCACGCCCAAATCTTTATTTTAATATTTATTAATCGAACTCGTGTTTTTAAATTCATACTGCGTGCCTATAATTTTCGTGTTTTATTAAAAAAATATCGGGATATAAGCGTAGTTTAGCTATACCAATATTAGACAGCCGTTTGCAACCATTTAGTGCTTTCAAATTTAATCATTTGAGGACTTCTGATAATTCTGTATTGAGTAGAAAAATATGTTTCGGGTTTTAACTTTAATAAGCACATTCATACTGTGTAATTCTCTTCTTGCTCAGGAAGGTTTGTACCAATTTTCTCATCTGGATATTTCTAACGGCTTATCGGATAATCAGGTAAATGCCATATATAAAGATCACAAAGGATTTATGTGGTTTGGAACCGAGGCCGGCCTCAACCGCTATGATGGGCATGAATTTAAGATATTTAAACATAATTCTAAGGATAGTACCAGTATACCGGATGATTATGTTGTCAACATATTTGAGGGGCCGGAGAAAAATTTATGGATTAAATCCGGCGGCGGTTTCAGTATTTATAATCCTTTGACTGAAAAATTTGAGCGGTTTCAGGATAAGCACCTTAAAAGATATAAAATTCCGGGCGGATACCTTAAAGATATACAAACCAATAATAGGGGAAAGTACTATTTCCACCTTGAAAATCAAGGCATTTTTTGTTATGATGCGAAAAGTAATGCAACTACCCGGTATGCTCATAAGAATGGAATAGTAAACTCCTTGTACTCTGATAAGATAAGCAATTTTTTGGATGACCAGAAAGGTAATTTATGGGTTATTTATATCAACGGCGTTATTGATAAGTTTAGCTTAAAAAAACAAAGGGTAACAAACAGATACTTTGCTATAAACAAGCGTTTCGCAGGGCAGGAAAATTATTTCAATCTGAACCACGATTCGGGAGGCAGTATTTTTATTTATAGTGTAATTAACCCTTTCGGGCTATATTACCTTAACGCGGCAAGTGGCACGTTAAGGTATTTTGGAAAGAAGTCTGATAATTCAGGCCTCAGTTCAAACAATGTAAGTTTCGTTGTCGAGGGAGATGATGGAAATATCTGGATCGGAACGGATCATGGAGGAATTAATATCTTAGATAAACGGACTTACAAAATAAGTTATATTTTAAGCAAAGAAGATGACCCGAGAGGGTTAACGCAGAACAGCATTTCCGCCTTATACAAAGACAATAACGGAATAATTTGGATTGGTACTTTTAAAAAAGGGATCTGTTACTATCATAAAAGCATCCTTAAGTTTCCCAGAAATCAGTATTTAACAGGGAAAAATTCCAAATATAAAGACGTTAATTCATTTGCCGAAGACAGTAAAGGGAATTTGTGGATTGGAACAAACGGAACCGGTTTACTTTATTTAAACAGAAGTACCGGTGAAATTACAGCATATCGTAATAATTCTGCCAACGATAATTCCTTAAGTAGTGATATTGTTGTAAGCCTTTGCATTGATCATTCGGGCATTTTGTGGATTGGAACCTATTTAGGGGGACTTAATTCTTTTGACGGCACAAAATTTACCCATTATAAGCATACTACAGATCCGTCCAGCCTTTCAGATAATCGGATTTTTGCCCTGTTAGAAGATTCATCCAACAGGCTTTGGGTTGGCACATTAAATGGTGGATTAGATTTATTTGACCGGAGTACTAAAATCTTTAAGCACTTTAATTCAACAGTTAAGAACACTTTAAATT
>CBFGOI010000166.1:0-6963 GCA_965650335.1 uncultured Pedobacter sp.
ATTAAATCTCAGATCTTTATTAACCGAACCTCTGTATCCTGCCTCTATCTCTAATCCCTTATTATCAATTTTCCCAAGGTTAACAGGAGGGAGGCCCTGACCGAAAACCATAGACACTGATCCAAACCTTGAATCGGCCCCTCCAGCCCGATCAATCAGAATGTCACTGCGTTTATTATAAAAATACGTCACATTGGCGGTTAAGCTATTTTTGAAAAAAGCCATGTCAAGACCCAAATCTAATTTGCGTTCCTTTTCCCAGCCCACGTTTTCATTTCCTAAACGTCCCTCATGGATTAGAGAACCGGCATTAGCATTGGTATCGCCAAACCATGTTCTGTTAGTTCCTCCTGTAGTCTGGTTGTATTCAGGAGCATAGTAATAAGTAAAGCCTCCCAGTTTGTCATTACCTCCCAAGCCATAGGTCGCCTTTAATTTAAAAAGGCTCACAAACGGAAGATTGTCTTTAACAAACGATTCTTCCGCCACATTCCAGCCAATTGAAGCCGCCGGGAAAAATCCGAACTCTTTTGCGAAACGTTTACTTCCATTTTTAGCACCATCCAATTCGAGGAGATACTTGCCCCGAAAATCATAATTAATCCTACCTATATAGCTTGTATAAATATTTGGATAGAAATTATACAGGGCATTTCCTATTACCCGGTTATCCGACTGGTTCTGGAATACTGTTGTTGCGGAAAAATGATGATCTCCGAAAGTACGGTCGTAATTGAGTTGCAGAAGGGTATTCAAAATCCGAATAGTACTGCCGTTACCCCCGCCTCTGATCAAGCGCCGCACACGAAAAGTGTTGGCATTTCTAGGTTGATAACTATCATCGGTCGGGTTATAAATAAATGACGGAAATTCTCCTCCTCTCATTGTAATATTAGGATTATTGTAGTTTGAAGTGTAGGCCAGAGTACCTTTTAAAGAGAGGCCCTTCGTAACAAAATCGAGTTTTTGTTTGACTGTTGACGAAAGTGTCATATTATTTTCAAACGTACGCGTATATCCTAAATGTGTTAATCTTCCGATAATGTTGTTTGCATCATAAGCAGTTCCTCCCGTACCCGGAGCTTTCTGCCATTGGCTATAACCTAAAGATCCATCGGGGTTATATAACGGATAAGCCCAGGGAGCCAGGGCATAAATACTTTGGTATTCATAGAAAACGTCATTCCAGCCATTTGGGCTTCCAACCTCAGGTACGTTGATGGTGTTTATTGTACCAGCCAGGTCTAATGATAAATCAGTTGATTGCGTCACCCTCATATCGAGGTTTGAACGGTAGTTATATTTTTGGTTATAAAAGTTATTGTTGATGCCAACTTTACTTCCAAAATCTCTAACCATACCGTCCTGATACGTATAACCTCCCGTAACAAAATATCGGACATTCTCAGTACCACCGCTCAAACTCAAATTTCCTTGATATTGGCTCGTATGTTTTTTGAACAGCACATCCCTCCAATTAATATCGGGATGGCCATAGGGATCTGTATGATCCGTGAAAGCAGCAAGATCAGCAGCTGTAAACTGGGCAGGTTGATTATCATTTGCACGACCCTGGTTATAAAGTATAGCTGCGTCGTGGGCATTTAAAAACTCTGGAAATATAGAAGGCTTCTGAAACGCATATTCACTATTGAATGAAATTTGAGGCGGCCCAGCTTTACCCCGCCTTGTAGTTACAATAACCACTCCGTTAGCACCACGCACGCCAAAAACCGCAGTAGACGCTGCATCCTTTAATACAGTGACAGACTCAATTTCATTAGCTGACAACCTTGAAAATTGCTCATAAGTATACTCTATATCATCCACATAGATAGTTGGAGCACCTCCGATCTCACTCAAAGAACTGGTTCCCCTGATACTAAAGCTTGCGCCATCTCCACCTGGTCTTCCGGAAGTCTGCTGTGAAAAAAAACCTGTTAACTTACCAGCCAATGTATTTTGGATAGCTACAGAAGGATTATTTCTAAGTTCTTCACCGGATACCTGAGCCACAGAACCCGTGTTTGTAAACTTCTTTTGACGGCCGAATCCCACAATAACAACCTCCTCCAGGCTTTGATTCGAAGAGCTTAACACAACAGACACAGTTGTACTGCTACCAATGGCTACCTCTTTCTGCTCAAAACCTAGGCTCGAAATGATCAAGGTTCTTGATGTGCCTTTCAGACTGATGGTAAATTTTCCAGAAATATCCGTTACGACACCATTTCCAGTTACACCTTTTTCCTTGACACTTGCACCTATTATGGGTTCACCATTGGTTTCAGACACCGTACCGGCAATCTTAAGACTTTGTCCGAAAAGGACAGCGCTGCTCGCATAAAATATGACTAAAAGCAGGTAAAATATTTTTCTCATCGTTTAAACTTTAAAAGATTTACTTGACATCTGTATATTACCACCCTTCGTTTTGAACAAGATTGGGATTTTTCGCTATCTCACTAAAGGGAATCGGCATATGATACATACGATTGTTCCATGTTAACTTACTTACATCAATAGTTTGAAAAGTCAAAGGAGTATTGTTGGTTATTCTAACACCTTTTAATACTTTGTTGTAAACATCCGGAGCTATCTTCCATCTTCTTACATCCCAAAAACGATGCTCTTCAAATGCCAGTTCGATACGCCGCTCATTTTGAATTAATACACGCATCTCTGACTGTGTAATGCCCACTTTTATACCATAGCGGGCAGGTGTTCCGGCAGTAATGCCAGCTCTTGCCCTGACTTTAATAATCTCAGTCACTGCAGCCTCCACCTGATTTAGCTCGTTTAAAGCCTCCGCTTTATTTAAAACAATTTCAGCGAAACGGAAAATCGGAAAATTATGACTCGTATTTGAGTAAGATGTACCAGTAGTAAAGTTCCCTAAAAACTTACGGAGATAATAACCTGTACGGGTTTGAACCTGAGAGATTGTCATATTATTCGGTTTATCAAAACCGCCCTCATATGTTTGAACAGGGCGACCCAACCAACCCAGTCCATTATAAAACACCGTAACTGCTAATCTCGGATCCCGGTTAGCATAGGGGTTTGAAGCACTGTAATTCGAACCTGTTGCGTTAATCGCAAACCCATTAGCCATCGGGAAGGCATCTACAAAGTCTTGAGTCGGACTTGTTAGTCCCTGACTTTTTTGGTTATTAGATAGGTACCCTACAGGAGACTGGCTAAATTCGAGGTTAGTGCTATTTGCACTTTGTTTAGCAAAAATAATTTCAACAGATTTTTTTGATGTAAACACCGATGCAAAAGAGTTAGGTGTTCCCGATGAAAGGAGGCCATAGTAGTTATTTGCTCCGCTTTTTATCGTGTTGAATTCGTCACAGGCATCGATTACCTTTTGCCAACGGGCATTATCTGCGCTTGGGTATCCTGTTAAAGCTTTCTTTACGGGATCACTTTCTATACCACCTCCATTATACAGAGGACTGGCCGCATAAAGCAATACACGGGATTTTAAAGCCAAAGCCGCCCCCTTAGAAACCCGCCCCCAATCAGCATCTGCTACAGGATCAGGTCGCATAGTGCTCTTCACCGCATCACACTCACTAATAATATAATCAACAGTTTGCGCAAACGAACTTCGTGGAATTTTAACATTGTCGTTTAATGAATAAATACTATCACCTAACAACGGAACCCCTCCATATCTTTTCAACAACTCCCAATAAAAATATGCTCTAAGGAACCTAGCTTCAGATTTCCAGTAACCTTTAGTTTGCGTGTTCGTTAATGGAACTGCATCAATATTTTTAAGAAAAATATTAGCCCTGCGAATTCCATAGTAACAATTATCCCAGTACGAACCCATTTCGTTACCCGTATTTTCTTCAGGATTGGAATTCGCTGTAATAGCTCCTTTTGCGATGTTTTCAACATTGGTATTGAACCGCGACGGAACAGCATCATCTGTTGCTGCATCAAGAAAGTCACCATTAACCCTGGTAAATCCGTTTGGTATATAAGTATAGATATTGTTTAAAGCAAACCCTGCAATAACTCCATTTTTATCCAGAGTATCGAAGGTGAGTTCCGAAGTAAACCAGTCTTCTGGTTCCTGTTCATATTTTCGGCACGAAGACCAGGCAATAGTGAAGCCCAAAGCCACTATAAATAGAGAGTAAAATTTCATTTTCATATTCATATCGCTAGAGTCTTAAAATTTAACATTAACACCGAAATTTAAAACGCGCTGCAGCGGGTAACCTAGCCCACTAACTGCTTCAGGGTCTCTCCCATCAAGCTCTGATGAAGCTTCTGTTAACAGGTTATATCCATTTGCAAATACACGAACGTTCTCTAAGCGTATTCTATTAATCACGGATGCGGGTAGAGAGTAACCTATTTCAGCATTTTTCAGACGGAAATAATCACCACTTCGTATCCAGAATGATGAAGCGGCATTATTATTTACGTTCGCACCATAACTCAGTCTCGGATATGACGCATTGGTATTTTCAGGCGTCCATCGGGTAAGGTTATGTTGATATGCCTGACCAGCTCCGTTATTCTGGAACGCCCAATAACCCGATCCCCCCATATATACTTTTCTGTTTTCAACTCCCTGTAACAAAGCACTAATATCAAATCCTTTCCAACTCAGGCCCATTGAAACTCCGTAAAAGAAAAGAGGCTTATTGCTGCCAATACCTGTTACATCGTTTTGATCGATTTGTCCGTCTTTATTCAAATCTCTATATTTTATGTCTCCCGGTTGGGCCAAATATCCTATTGGCTTTGCGCTTGCGTTGATCTCTTGCTGATTTTGAAACAACCCTTCGGCAACATAACCAAAGAATCGTCCAACAGGCTGTCCCGTACGTTGCATCCATGAAAACGGATAAGTTGTTTCATCCATCGCAAGCACTTTGCTTCCAACGGAAGATAAGTTGACGCCAACAAAATATTGAACATTGTGTACCTTGCGCTGCCAGTTTAACTGTCCATCCCAACCGAAATATCTATTTTCGCCAACATTCTCTTCGGGATAATCATTCCCTAAAAGTGTGCTGTTAGTGCCTCGCTGCATTAACAAATCGTAGTATTTGTTATTAAAATACTCTGCAGAAAACGAAAGTCCGTTGTTTAGCAAGCTTCCGGAGAGGCCCAGATTGAACTTATTTGCTTTTTCGAAACTGATATTAGGATTAGCAAGAGTACCTTCTGTTATTGATGTCTGTGTTCCGGCTCCAGTACCAAAGGTCGGGGACGGACCATCCCAAAAACGAGGGTAATACGAAAAATACCCCGGATTATCCCAACCGCTCATACCGTAAGATGTATACAATTTCAGATGGTTCAGGAATGAAAGAGACTGCATAAATTCCTCCTTTTCTATATTCCAGCCCAGGCCAAGGGAAGGAAAAAAGCCAAACTTGGTATCTCCGTGATCCGGATACCTGTTTGAACCATTAAACCCGAACGCTCCTTCAATCATGTATCTTTCATCATAGTTATAGGCTATCCGGCCTGAGGTTCCGATAATCGTATAAGGCAAGTCCAGAACGAATAAAGGATTGGTAGAGTTATCTCGATTTCCCAGTAATAAGACATTCAGACTATGCCTATTAACAACACGATCGTAGCCTATACTAAGTTCCTGATAATCCATTCTTCCCTGGAAAAGAATACCATTTAGATTTGCCAGCACTCCGGTATTTCCAAATTGTGTATACCCTGTAGGGTTTTGCTGATACACCGCAAACGACCGGTTACGAATAATCTCTTCCTGTAGCATGGAATTATAGGCTACTTTAGCCCTTACCCACAAACCTTTAAGCAGATTATCCAGAGAACCCTTTAGATAGAGATTTACAAGAATATCCCGGTTAAACCTTTGCCTGTACCCTCCCGCAGCTGTTTGAGCTAAAAGATTATTCTGATAAAGTTGGCTGCCCGCAAACGAGCCGTTAGGATTAATGAGCGGATAAGAATTGGCCGGCGTATTCTGAAGATTATTAAGAATACTGTTAACAGTAGCCCCTGGCTCATTATAATCCTGAATACGACCAAACACATTGAGACCAGCACTCAACTTACTGGTAATGTTTAAATCAATATTAGACCGCACAGCATAACTCTTCATATAATTGGAGGTAGAATAGCGATCTAAAGAGTCAGGTGAGATGAACAGGCCTTGCTGATTAACATGATCTAATGAGATAAAGTATTTAGAAAAAGGACTGCCTCCACTTGTACTTAAAGTGTATCGGTTAAAAGGAGATTGACTGCTCGTAATCGCCTTCCGATAATTCACATCTGGATAGTTAATAGGATCTGTCTGACTTCTATAGGCATCTAAAGCAGCCTGTGAATAATATAAACCCGAATTTTCGTCTACACCATCGTTGCGAAGAGCTTCATTGCGTAGACTTGCATAATCGTAAGCATTTAAAGGACTAAACCAGGAAAAAGGTTTCTGAATGCCAGTTTGAGCTGTAAATGATAGCTGTTGTTTTTCAACTCTGCCTTTTTTAGTGGTGACTACAACTGCCCCATGAGCTCCTCGCACGCCCAGCATCGCAAGAGACAAAGCATCCTTTAAAACTGTAACAGATTCTATTTCCTCGAGGGAAAGAGTAAACAGGTTTGTTACTAAACCACCAGCAACAGTAGATAGATTTGTTACTACACCGTCGATAATAATTATTGGTGTTTGACCTCGAAGTGTAAGTGACGCCACATCAGAACCGGGTGCTCCGGATGATTGCAGCGTATAAAGTCCTGCCAGCCTGCCCGTTAGCGCGTTGGTGAAATTGGCTACCGGTGCATTTCTCAGTTGCCGACCTGAGACCACAGATGAGGAACCGGTGTAAAGACTACGTGGAACAGTATAATAAACCTGCTGCACCATGTCGGAATCCTCTAGCAATGAGTCTGTTCGGCTGGAATCTACACGAACTTTCATCTTCATGATCAAAGCCCCCAACT
>CBFGOI010000167.1:0-6955 GCA_965650335.1 uncultured Pedobacter sp.
TTTTATGTAAAAGAATTCGACCTTTCGGGAAGCCGGATATTCAATATTTGTTTTGACGGAAGCAGGAAATTGTGGGTTGCAACAGACGGGGATGGTTTAATGCAGGTTGATATCAACTCTGGTAAATTACTTCAAAAATTAAAGCAGCAAGATAATATGTCGTTGCTGAGCAACTCTATTTATACCATTTTTATTGATAAGGAAAACCGAAAGTGGATAGGTACTTTACGTGGGGGGGTAAATATCATAGATCCTAAAATCAACCGATTTCACACCGTACGACATGAACCGTACAATCAACAAAGTATTATTCATAATACTGTAATGTCTTTTTGTGAAGATGGAGATAATGTATGGGTGGGTACCGATGGCGGAGGTATTACCGTGTGGAATAGAAAACTGAACACCTATAAGCATCACGTATTTAAAACAACAGAAAAATATTCTTATGGCTCTAATCAGGTAACCTCCATTATAAAGGATGAAAAAGGAGATATATGGGTTGCAAGCTATGGTTCTGGTGTGAAAAAATACGATAGACATACAGGAACGTTTGTTAATATTCCGTTTACGGGAAATGAGAGTGGAGCGAAATATGTTTGGAGACTCTATCAGGGGGCAGATAAAAACATTTGGGCGGGGTGTATAAAAGGCAGATGGGACAGTAATCTGAAATCTGGATTATATAAGTATGATAGTAAAGAGAATCGCTTTGTTATCACGGTGTACCCAGTTTCATCGGAAATAATTTCTATCGCTGATGATAATAAAGGCAATTTGTGGTTGGGATCTTTGACCGGGGTGATCAAGATCGATAAAAAGAGTGCCCGGATTAAAGAGTTCAATTTAGAGAGCTATGTACGGGTTTTAAAATTTTCCAGCGACGGAACTTTATGGATAGGCACAAGTGGCAGAGGATTGTGGTCTCTTGATAAAAATTATAAAAAATTTAGATCCTATAATGAGGAGAAAGGACTTGCGAACAACATTGTTGTAACCATTGAACAGGATTTGGCCGGCGATTTATGGCTCGGCACTTTTAATGGCTTGTCGCGATTAAATCCACGCACGTCTAAAATCGAAAACTTCTATGTTTCTGATGGGCTTCAATCTAATCAGTTTTATTACAATGCCTCGGCCCGATTAAGCACGGGCGAAATGCTTTTTGGAGGGATAAAAGGGTTTAATATTTTTAATCCTGCGCGTATAGCTCAGTATAAGGATTTTCCTCCGATTTTGATCACTGGAATGAAAGTACTGAACAATCCGGTAAATGCATCCAGTGACTATTTAAAAAAAGCTAATAATATTTATGATATCAAAGAAATCAGACTTCCTTATGATAAGTCGATGTTTTCTTTGGATTTTGTAGCTCTTGAGTATTCTCTGCCCGATAAAATACAATATGCTTATTACCTAAAAGGCTGGGATAAAGCCTGGAATTTTACCGAGAATCTTCATTCGGTAAGTTACTCGCGTTTGAATGAAGGGAAATATACGCTCGAAATTAAATCGACCAATGCTTCGGGCATATGGAACAGCGAAGGACGTTTTATTACTATTACAGTATTGCCCCCCTGGTATCGTAGCTGGTGGGCTTATTGCCTGTATCTGGCTTTGGCGGCTTCGGGTGTTTATGCATATATTTTTTACCAAAAACGGCAAGCACATTTATTGTATGAAATTAGATTGGCCAAATTAAAATCTCTACAGGAAGCAGAGCTCAACGAGAAAAAGATTTCCTTTTTTACCAATATATCACACGAGTTAAGAACTCCATTAACACTAATCGTTAATCCGATTAAAGATCTGTTAAATAACGATGGAAAGAATATCAATCTGGTAGACATAAGCGCAATGTATCGCAATACCCGCCGATTGTTAAGTCTGGTGGATCAACTTCTGTTATTTAAGAGTGTCGAAAATGAAGTATCAGAGCTCAAACCCGAGGTATTGAACATCATAGAAGTATGTAATGAGGCTTTTCTATGTTTTAATAATCAGGTTAAATCGCGCGAATTAAATTATAAATTTAATCATACAGAAACCCATATTGCGGTGTTTGCCGATCGCGAGAAAATAGAAATTATTTTGTTCAACTTACTTTCTAATGCTATTAAGTTTACACCGAAAGCTGGCACAGTTTCATTAGAAGTGATAGACAGGTTAAATACTATTGAAATATCAGTGAAAGATTCAGGGCCAGGCATCCCTGAAGATATCGGTGAAAAATTGTTCGAGAAATTCTATCGGCTTGACCAACCGGGTACCTCCTTATCTAAAAGTGGATTTGGAATAGGATTGTTTATATCTAAAGTTATTGCCAAAAAACAAGAAGGAAGCTTAACCTACGAAAGCACAGCAGGACAGGGAACAACTTTTAAATATATTCTCCCTAAAAAAACAGAAGGTGTCGCGTTTGAAGAAGTCACTCCTGAAGCAGGTTTTAGAAATACCCATTTATTCGGTGAATTAATTGCAGAGTCTCCGGATCAAAATGAGGCATACGGCTCAACAGTTTCAGAATCAATGGCCCAGATATATAATGACGTTGTAGAGAATAAACCTAATGTGTTATTGATTGATGATGATCTGGATTTGAGGACCTATATCAGACAAATTTTGACTGATGGATATACGGTGTTCGAAGCTGAAAGTGCTGAACGAGGCTTTGAGATGTTAAAAAAGTCGGAACCTGATATTATAATTTGCGATGTTGTAATGCAGGGTATGAGCGGAGTGGAGTTTTGCTCGCAAATCAAAGCATCAAAAGAATCTGGCTATATTCCAGTAATCCTTCTTACAGGAACATCCTCTCCGGAAATCAAACTTAAAGGAATTGAATGCGGTGCTGATGACTATATAACAAAGCCATTTGAAAAGGAGCTGCTTCTTGCCAGGATTAAAAGCATACTTAAGGGCCGCGACTCGCTGAAAACATATTTTTTCAATGAAGTTACGCTCCAAAATAATAACGTGAAGGTTTCTGAAGAATATAGTTTATTCTTGAAGAAATGTGTGGAGATTGTTGAACGACATTTACAGGAAGAGGATTTCAACGTAAAAGTATTCGTCAAAGAGATGGGTATGAGCCATTCAAATGTATTCAGAAAAGTAAAATCAATCTCAGGTCTCTCTATCAGTGAGTTTGTACGATATCTGCGGTTAAAAAAGGCTGCTGAGCTTATGATACAAACAGACATTCAGGTTAAGGAAGTTGCTTTTAAAGTGGGATTACAAGATCCGCGATATTTTAGAGAACAGTTTAGCAAACTTTTTGGAATCAATCCTTCAGACTATATTAAAAAATATCGAAAAACTTTTTTACGAGCTCCTGGCAGTTGATCTTCTGCTTTTGACTGCATATTAGCTTTCCTCCTCAGCCAAACTGTAACATTCTGGTGATGTTCGAAATAAAGCGACTCGGTGGGAGTATGCCAAACGCTTCTTAGTGTCTTGAAGAAAAATGGACATGTTGTATCGACTCCTCGCACTTGAAAGTCGCGAATTTGGGCCGTGGGACATCCATAATTATATGATTAATTCCTCAATGACAAGAAAAACAATTGCTTTTTTATTTTTATTACTGGTTCTATGTGTGAAAAGCCAGGCTCAGGATTTGATAACGTATCCTGCACCGGCAGGCGTAATTTATAGCCATCATAATGATGACTACACGGTGCGGGTACGAACCCGGGGAGGCGAGTGGGAAGATTTATTTGAATATAAAGTGAAAGTCGATTTAGATAAACCTGAGGATGCATCGATGGTTTATTTCGACTTTTCCGGGATCGTAGAAGTATCTGTACGGAAAAATAGTGGTACACTTCAAACCGTAAGAGTAAGGCCTGCATCCGCAGAAATCAAGACTACCGTTGCCGGAAATACCGTTTTTTTTAAGCTCGATAAACCGGTCAAAATTTCTGTTGAAATGAATGGCGATAAATTACATAACCTTCATCTGTTTGCGAATGCTGTGGAACAATCAAGGCCCGATCCTAAAGATCCGAATGTGATCTATTTTGGTCCGGGAGTTCATCAACCAAAAGACTTACCAAGCGATGCATACAATATCCCAAGCGGAAAAACAGTCTACATTGCCGGAGGTGCAGTCGTTCGTGCAAAGTTAGTTTGCGATAACGTAAACAATGTGAAAATAATAGGTCGCGGAATATTGGATCAACCTCAAAGGGGCGTGGAGATCAGGCATTCCAAAGATGTTGAAATTGACGGAATAATAGTTATTAACCCAAAGCATTATACAGTTTATGGTGGGGCTTCGAATAATATCACTATCAGAAATCTTAAGTCCTTTAGTGCCAATGGCTGGAGCGACGGAATTGATTTGATGAGTTGTTCGAATGTTACCATCGACGACGTTTTTATGCGAAATTCTGATGACTGCATAGCGATTTATGGACACCGCTGGGACTTTTATGGCGATGCAATGAATTATAACGTCAGCAATTCTATTTTATGGGCGGATGTTGCCCATCCCATAAATATTGGTCTGCATGGTAGCACGGAAAAGGAAGGGGAACGAATTGAAAATCTGAAATTTAAAAACATCGATATTCTTGAACATGACGAAGATGATCCTAATTACCAGGGCTGTATAGCGATTTCTGATGGCGACTTTAACTATATAAAAAATCTAACCTTCGAAGATATTCGTATTGACGATTTTGAGGAGGGGCAGCTGCTGAATATCAGGATAGTGAATAACGAAAAATATAATACTGGTCCCGGTAAAGGGGTGGAAAACATCCTGTTTAAAAATATTAGCTATACCGGTTTAAATCAAATGCCTTGTATAATCCATGGTATCGACAGTGCACATGCGGTGAAAAATATTCGATTTCAGAATTTACGGATAAATGGTAAACTGATAATGGATGCGGAATCCGCCAATTTAAAAGTAGGGGAATTCGCTACAGGAATTACGTTTTCAAAATAAAAAACTTGTTTACAGCTTTATTTTAAAGCTGTAAACATTTTAATTTTTCTTGGCAGAATATGACTAAATATTTGAGGCCCCTCGCCGAGATCGTCTGCACTAAAAAGATGCCTGGTCTTATTCCCCCGTTTCGTAATATGGAGCGTCCACTGGTTTCGATTCGGGTGATCCCTTTTGTCTTAGGAAAATGGAAAGCAGAACTATTGATCCTACCGCCAAAAACTCACTTTGCCAGTTTTGAAAGCTTTCAAACCAAAAGCGGGTTTCTCCTAAGTATTTAAGAAAAGTATCCTGAGGAAGGCTTTTTAGCCTTTGTTCAACATTGAAATTTTGCCAGCTCCCATAGGCATGTAACCCGAAACTCAGTAAGAATAACAGGAAAAAAGCAGTGGTGAGCGAATACTCATAAAGTTTTAAGATGAATCCGCCTTTTTTTACCGGCCAGGGAGCATTCTTATGCGGTTTGGGCTCGCGATCTACTTCTTGTTCTCCTTCCATTGGCTTTGATTCTGATGAGCCTATTTGTCTGAGACTTACCGTGAGCATTACATATAAAGCCATTTGTAAAAACTCACTTTCCCAATTTTCGAATGTTGCCTGAATAAAATGTCCGGAGGTAAGATACTTGTCAAAGTTTAATTCTACTCCACCTTCTTCTTTTAGATCTTTGTTATGCTCTACCCAACCTGTATAAGCCTGTGCCGACCAAAAAATTAACATTAAAGAAATGACTACGATGCTCAGGCTGTTTCTGCAAATAAATGAATATTTTTTCTTTGTGGGCATTTAATGTCGGTTTATTCAATAATACTGCGATAAGGGCAAATTTGTTTGGTAAGGTTATAGCCAATGGATTTCTCCTGGGAGTTTGGATGGTAATGGAGACGAAAGCTATATGAAGCCTTCATTTGAAAAACCAGATGATAATTTGAAGAGTTGGTAGGTTTTTGTGATAAAGGTTTGAAATTTGTGCTCCCGAAGGGATTCGAACCCCTATCGATGGTACCGGAAACCATAATTCTATCCATTGAACTACGGGAGCAATGCGGCAAAGATATAATATTCGTGTGTTTAATGGAAACTTTCAGTAGCTGTGTATTTATTTGGTGTAATTATCTATCATGATTTTCATTGGATTGCGCGTGTTTATAGAACAGATATAAGTCGCAATTTTATTTAAAGCATTAAAGATTTGTGTTTTTTACACAAATCTTTAATGCTTTTTTTTAAGTTTCAATAAATAGTCAGAAAAATTTAGAAAATCCGTAAAAGATTGCAGGGTGTTTCTAAATCGGTTTAGTGTCTCTATATTTGATGGTTATAAATTAAACGGTTTAGACCTGTTTGCCATTTTTAATCTGTACAAATAGTATGCAATATTTAAAACAGCTTTGGGTGCTTTCGCTTATGTTAGTGATGATGAGTTGCGGCAGCGCAAAGTTTATCAAAGAAAAGCATTTCAGCTATCTCGAAAGTCAGGCATCCAAAACTCTGCAATCGATTCCAGCGACAGGGGATTCAATTATACCCCGTAACGTAAATAAAGGACTAACAAAATGGCGTTATGTTCCCTATCAGGATTGGACCAGTGGTTTTTGGCCAGGCACCTTATGGTATCTTTATGAAGCCACTAAAAAGGAAAGTTGGAAGGTGGAAGCAGATCGCTTTAGCCGGGTATTAACCCCTCTTTCAACCATGCCCGCCATAGATCACGATCTGGGATTTATGATATTCAACAGTTTTGGCAATGGCTATCGTTTAACAGGCAACCCTGAGTATAAAGCAATTATTTTGCGCACTGCAGATACTTTGGCTACCCTTTTTAATCCAAAAGTTGGAACTATTTTGTCGTGGCCCCGACCCGTTCCTAATATGGAGTGGCCTCAGCATAATACCATCATGGATAACATGATCAACCTTGAAATGCTTTTTTGGGCATCCAAGAACGGGGGAAATCATAAACTTTATGACATTGCGGTAAAGCATGCTGAAACCACA
>CBFGOI010000168.1:0-6684 GCA_965650335.1 uncultured Pedobacter sp.
ATCTGCCCAATTCTTATCATTCAGATCTTCACGATAAAAGTCGACAATACGTTTCGCGTATTTATCTGTATAAACAAATTTCCAGGTTCCGTTCAAGGATTTGTGCCACTGAGATTTACTGTACTCTCCAGCTTTTAGATCTGCTGCATTATCAAACAGCATAAAACTTGCATGAGGTTTTTCTTTATTCAGATCAAGCAACTGCGGATTTTCCCAGTCATTTTTTTGACCTTGTGCACATAATTGGCTAGTCAACGACCCCAGTAGGGTGGTTAATAGCAGTAATTTCTTATAAATCATTTAGAATTGGGTATAATTTTGATATTACAAAAAAACGCTAAAAATATCAAACTAAAAGGGGTAAATTAACAATAAGGAGGGGGCAAAACGGTTTTAGCCCACATGTAATGTTTTTAATTTTTGTATTAGCCTATAATCATTCAGCTGAACCATAGTCCGCGGGTGCCAATATCTATATCTTGAACTTTTCGATGTGGTTTCTTTATCCGTTCTTTTAATGATAAATGTTTGGTGAAAAATCATAAACATTCTGCTGGGGGTGCGAGTTGAATTATAAAGATCGGTGCCATGGGAGAAAAAAATTACACAAGGGTAGTTCCTGAAAATAAAACCGGAGCGGTAATTAATTCTGAAGATTCTATCGAATTAGCAAATGCGGAGGAAGCAAAAGCATTTTTTGGCATAGTGAAACAACGGCTCTTGGACGTTAATTCATGGCATAAGATCGCGGGTATTCTTACAGCCAAGTTTCAATTGGCAGATAAAGATGGAAATGAAGTAAATAGGAGAGTTGCAAAGGGTGACTACTTTAAAATTAATATACCCGGACCTGGATCTATTGCTGGAGAAGGCTATGACTGGGTACATGTGGAAGATATGAATATAGTATCCGAAGCGGAAATGGAAAGCCTCGGAATTCGTGTGCGACCGTCCTCGAATCCTAAAACTAATTCCAAGGAGATCGCTCATTTTTACTCTCAAGATTCAACGAGTGCTTTTACTGTAACCCGCGAAGGGAACAAAATAACTGCCGGCATCTACGACCGTAATATCAAACCAAATAAAGATGCAAAGAGCAAAACCCGTGATATTCTGGTCGGGCTTGGAGCAATTGCTGGTTTTTCTAAATTTCAATGGAACAAGTTGACAAAGGGCTTATTGGAAAAGGAGGCCTGACCTTGCTTTTCAACCCGTCACGTTATTAATTATTTTCAATTTTTCATATGCTCCCGCTCTGGTAATCCTTGTCGATCCCTTCAGCTCGGCTATTCGAGAAATGGAGCTAACTTGCTTAGAGAATTTATCTATTTGTGCCAAATTTCAGATTGTCCGCGCTTTTTTATAAAATTTACATAAACTGATAATGCCGCAGTCAGGAAAAAAACCAGGGCAGTGATCACATCAATCAAGAAGGCGTTTATATTTTCACCACTAATCTTATCTGCGAAGTATTTAATAAAGGAATTTGGCAAATCCCCTTCTCCGAGCTTTTCTTTTACCTGCCACTGCCAGTCTGTTATCGGGCAATACCCGAAGCCATACCAAATGCCCAGAATAAACCAACAAACTCCGGTTAGAACAATACAGTAAAAATGCAGCTTTTTAGTCTTTTCCCATATCCAACCGGAAAGATTAAACCCAATGACGGCGAGATGAAGCATTGTAAAAAATACATCCAGGATTTGAAGCATATCATAAATGCTTATTAAATTAGTTGAAAAACATATGTCTTCTATTAAAAGCTCCCCTCACAAAAAATCGTTGCTAATAGGGTTTTGCACTCAATGATCTCCCATTAAAGGATTTTCCATATATCATCCTCATTTTCAGGAACCAATTACCTAACTACTTATTAGCCTGAAAATTGTTTTATGCTTTCGGGGTTTCGTCAAAACGATGGTTTAATCAATCGGCGACCCGACCAGACAGCTTTATCTGGCCGAAGAACGGTGATTCAATCGGCTGGAAATGATATTAGTAAAAACAATGCGGCTTTCCTTGGCATTATTCTTATAAGGAGGTTAAACTATGAAAATTGCACAAATAGCTCCTCTATATGAAGCTGTACCCCCAAAGCTGTACGGAGGGACTGAGCGGGTAGTCCATTATTTGACAGAAGAACTGGTTAGTCAAGGACATGAAGTAACATTATTTGCTTCAGGTGATTCAATTACCAGTGCAAAATTGATTTCGAATGTTGACACCGGCCTACGCTTAAAATCAGACTGCGTAGATTCTTTAGCTCATCACATAGTTCAGATTCAGGAGGTAAAGGAACGGATTCACGAATTTGATATACTTCATTTTCACATCGATTACCTTCATTTTCCATTCACCGAACACCTTAACGTTCCAAGTGTGACGACTCTGCACGGCAGATTAGACATTCCCGATTTGCAAGCAGTTTATAATAAGTTCAGTTCGCAAAAAGTGGTTTCTATTTCCAGAAATCAGCAAAAGCCACTTCCCCAGGCAAACTGGGCTGGCGTTGTACATCACGGACTGCCGCTAAACTTACATCACCAGGGGCAAGGCGATGGAGGCTATCTGGCGTTTGTGGGACGCATCTCTCCGGAAAAAGGAATTGTAGAAGCCATTGAAATAGCCATCGGGTCGGACACACCTTTAAAAATAGCGGCAAAAATCGATAATGCGGATAAAGAATACTATGAGATGAATATTAAGCATTTGTTAGAACATCCTTTGATTACATTTTACGGCGAGATAAATGAACATCAGAAAACTGAGTTTATGGGAAATGCCAAAGCGGTTCTCTTTCCGATTCAATGGGAAGAGCCTTTCGGCATGGTAATGATCGAAGCTATGTCTTGCGGAACACCTGTTATTGCGACTAATCGGGGCTCGGTTCCCGAAATAATTGACGACAAACAATCTGGTTTTGTGGTGAATTCTGTTGAAGAAGCAATAGCCGCTGTTAGCCAGTTGCCTCAGCTTAACCGTAGTAAGGTAAGAGAATTGTTTGAAAAACGGTTTACAGCTTCCAGAATGGCCAAAGATTATCTTAATATTTATAATTCAATTATTACTGTACAGAAATCCGAAGATCCACAGAGTTTTAATATGATGTCTGACTTTATTGGCCACACATCAGGTAATTATAAGAAAACAGTAACAACTGGTATAAAGATTGATTAATAAAACATTAATGTAGCAGGTAAAAGATAATGTTATGCAAACAGAAGGATCTTTAATGGAAGAAGATAAATTTCACATCTCGCCAGACGCCGTAAATGCGGATGACAGAATAAACATTCTAAATCATTCAAACACCTTTGGAATATTCGACAGATGGGGCAACATTCATCCTCATGGCAAGATGGTGCAAGGAATATATCATGAGGGAACAAGGTATATTAATAAACTTGTTCTTTCAATTAATCGTCACAAGCCTTTGTTGCTCAGTAGTAATATCAAAGAAGACAATGATATTCTTTCAGTAGACCTTACTAATCCGGCTCTTATTTCTTGTAACCTTCCCGATAATACAATTCATATTTCAAGAAATCTCTTCATTCGTGAAGGCGCTTTTTATGAAGAAATCGACTGCAGTCACTATGGCAATCAGAAATGTTCATTTACAATGGAACTTTCGTTTGATGGCGACTTTAAAGATATTTTTGAAATCAGAGGAATAGACAGATTTGTTACAAAAAATCATGTGAAATATTGTGATGATGGCGATGATTGTATGATGGAATACGATGGCCTTGATGGAATAAAAAGGATAAGTGTTTTCAACGTTATAACAGAAGCAGATTACAATATAAAAGAAAACAGAATTGTTTTTAATATAAATCTCAGCCCTCTGAAGCCCTTAAAAATAACTTATTCCTTACGCTTTTTATCAGGAGACCATAGTCATAAGCACATTAGTTATGACCAGGCAAAAAACTTAATCGAGCAGGAAAGGAATAAAACCAGCATCCTCTTTGCAGATATTCAGACTTCCAATGAACAGTTTAATCATTGGATAAACCGGTCAAAGGCAGATTTACTTTCGCTGTTAGCACAAACAGAAACGGGCAGATACCCTTATGCGGGGGTGCCTTGGTATAATACACCATTCGGTCGTGATGGGATTATAACCGGTATCGAAACATTATGGTTAATACCGGAAATAAGCAGAGACGTTTTATTCTTTCTGGCTTCAAAGCAAGCAACTGAGCTTATTCCGGAAAAAGATGCAGAGCCAGGAAAAATCCTGCACGAGGCACGTACTGGCGAAATGGCCAATACCGGCGAGGTGCCTTTTAAAGAATATTATGGTACAATTGACGCAACTCCCTTATTTATTATGCTAGCTGGCATGTATTATGAGAGAACTGCAGACCTGGAGCTAATAAAAAGATTGTGGCCAAACATTTTGGCAGCCATAGACTGGATAAATAACTATGGAGACCTTGATGGCGATGGTTTTGTAGAATATGAGCATAAGGCGAAAAACGGACTCACTAACCAGGGTTGGAAAGACTCATATGATTCTATAATGGATGAAGCCGGTGAACTGGCCGAAACACCGATAGCATTATGCGAGGTTCAGGCTTATGTCTATGCTGCGAAACAGCATGCCGCCAAACTCGCCTTAATTCTGAATGAACCGGATCTTGCAAATCGTTTGACGAAAGAGGCCAGGGAATTAAAACATAACTTTAATGAAAATTTTTGGGATGATGCGCTGAACTGTTATGTACTCGCGCTTGATGGACAAAAAAAGCCGTGCAGAGTGGTTTCATCAAACGCCGGACACTGTCTGTTTACTGGTATCGCGGACGATGATAAGGCAAAGAAACTCGCCGATACCCTATTAAGCAGTACTATGTTCAGCGGATGGGGTATTCGAACCTTATCTTCTTCAACAAACAGATACAACCCGATGTCATATCATAACGGCTCCATATGGCCTCATGACAATGCGCTTATTGCCTATGGTTTGGCGCTGTATGGCCTCAGAGAACACGTATTGAAACTAACAGAAGCTATATTTCGGGCTTCATTATACATTGAACTGCAGCGTCTTCCCGAGTTATATTGTGGTTTTGAACGGAGACACAGCGAGGGCCCGACATTATATCCGGTTGCCTGCTCACCTCAAGCCTGGTCCGTAGCTGTTGTGTTTATGCTCTTACAGGCATGTTTACAGGTAAAAATAGACGCCCTGACAAAAACAATCTCTTTTGATCGGCCAGTCCTTCCCGAATACCTTGAACAAATTTCAGTTTCAAACCTAACATTAGACAGCGGAAATTGCAGCTTGCTATTTAGACGATACAATGATGATGTAACCTTTAATCTCCTGCAAAAGCCTGTTGACTGGGAAATATTGATAAAAAAATAATATATGGAGGAAGGCAAATTAGATCTCAATTAAGAATGGCTCGGGCTTAAATAAAAAACCGCCTCATGATGATAAGGCGGCTTCTTATTCAATATCTATTTCTTACATGGCATGTATCCAGCTGAATTGATATTGGAGTGTTGCTGGTTTCATTCGCTCAGCAAGCCTGATTAAGCGATCCGGCAATTTCACAATATAATCTCTGGCTTTCTCGCCAGAATCATCTAAACCAGTTACCTTCTCAATTTCCCAGGCCTTTATCAGATCACGTAAAATATCTACGTAATCAACGGCTGTGTAAACGCCTAAGCGCTGTGCCGCATCAGCGAAATGAGTAAATGTTTCGCCGGCTTTCTTTCCTATTTCACGCAGAAAATGAGCTGGCATAACAATCTTCTTCCGCATCATATCTTCAAATGCAATCATAACCTCATTCGGGTCCACTTGCATGATTTGATAGATAAAATCCATATACGCCTTAGCGTGACGGGCTTCATCGCCGGCGATAAATCCGCACATCTTAGATAGCAATGTGTCACCTTCTTTTTTGGCAAGAGATGCTACCCTCCTATGTGACACATTGGTGGCCAATTCCTGGAAACTGGTATAAATAAAATTTCTGTAAGGGTCTCGGTCTGTGCCAATATCAAATCCATCTGCAATTAAATACTGGGTAGAAATTTCCATTTGACGCATATTCACACGTCCAGACAAATACAAATACTTATTTAATAAATCGCCGTGGCGATTCTCTTCACCTGTCCAATGCCTTAACCATTTCATCCAACCACCTTCTTCGTCTTTGGAAACGCCCTCTACCGTAGCTAACCACGACTCATAGGTTGGCAAAGCCTCTTCAGTGATTGTATCCCCAATAAGTACTGCAAAGAAATCATAAGGCAAAGCCTTTGCGGTTTCCTGCAATTCCTTAACTTGCTGGAAAAAGTTCTCACTACTTGAATCGGGTAAAAAATCAGCAGGTTGCCATATTGTATCTATTGGTTTTAAGTACTCGCCAATATTATCCAGCATATATTTTTCAATATGCTGCATTACTTCTCTTCTTGCACCGTAATTGATGTTCATGCTTTTTGTTAAAGAGGCAAAGATAAAGATATAAATGAAATCTTAGCCATAATGTATATAATAGAAACGGTCAAGGAAAAAGATAGTTTGTGCTATAAACATAAAAAAGCCCGCTAGATATCCATTAAAATAAAGCATGAATAGTTACGAGGAAGGGGATAGTACAAAAAAAAAGCCCGTTAGTTAGACTAACGAGCTTTTGAATTTTATTTGCTTTTGAG
>CBFGOI010000169.1:0-6488 GCA_965650335.1 uncultured Pedobacter sp.
CCCGGGTGATCTTAGTGAAATAGCCGTTGAACCGCTTGACTGGAGCAATATCAGCTATGAGCTGAATGCAGAAACCAAGGAGGTTGCCGAAAAAGTAATTGGCCGTTTTATTCAATATCCGTTAAAACTCGCATGGGCAATAACGATCCATAAAAGTCAGGGACTGACGTTTGAGCGGGCAATAATTGATGCTAATGCCGCCTTTGCACACGGACAGGTTTATGTAGCCTTAAGCCGTTGCAAAAGTTTTGAAGGCATGGTACTTCGCTCTCCAATATCTTTCCACAGTGTCAGAACGGACGGAACTGTTGCTGTTTACACGAAAAATGCACACGAGAACGCACCGGATGAAAAGCACTTAAAAACCTCGAAAGTTGCATTTCAGAAGTCTCTGATCTATGAATTATTCGATTTCAACACTATAAAAACGAAGTTCTTTTATTTAAATAAGGTGGCTGAAGATCATTATTCCTCTGTATCCACTCAATTGGCTGAAGAATTAAATTCTATAAAGCAGGCTGCCGAAAAAGACGTCTATGAAGTTGCAGAGACCTTTAAAAAACATCTGAATAACTTATTTATCTCTGATAGTTTACCGGAAGAAAATCCTGAATTACAGGAGAGAATAAAAAAAGGATGTGCGTATTTTGCTGAAAAGACGGAGAACATCCTGCATCTTGCGTTACAAAAGCTACCTACAGACTCTGATAATAAAGCGGTTAGATCCAGCATTAAAGAAGCCGTGGAAAATCTTCAAAAAGATGTGTTTGTAAAAATTGCTGCTATAAAGGCAGGCTCGGAGGGCTTTAGTACATTATCGTACCTGCAAACGAAAGTAAACGCAGAGATCGATTATACGTCCACAGCTAAAGCCACGCAAACAGTTCAACCCAGAGTATCCGCCAAAATACCACATCCGGAACTTTATTCGGCAATTAAGGGATGGCGTGATAACCTGGCAACAGAAAAAAATGCACCTGTTTATCTTGTATTACCCCAAAAGTCATTACTAGAACTAGTAGAAAAGTTACCTGCAAACCATGCCGAACTTGAGTCGATCAAAGGAATAGGGAAAATGAAAGTAAAGCAATTTGGCAATGAAATACTTGATATGATACTTTCGTACTGTGAAAAAAATAGTATCACGAGAACTGCAATGCAAATAACCATAAAGGAAGAAAAGGTTAAAACAGACACGAAAAAGATTTCCCTTGATTTATATAAAGAGGGAAAATCTATTCAGGAAATTGCACAACTCAGAAGTTTCAGTCCCGGTACCATAGAAGGACACCTCGCCCATTATATTACAAGCGGCGAAATATCGATTTTCGATCTTGTTACTAAAATTAAAGTGGCTAAGATTATGGCGCATATTATCCAACATCCGGGTTTAACTACCGGAGAAACAAAAGCAGCACTGGGAGATGCTATTTCTTACGGAGAATTGAAAGCCGTTATGAACCATTTGAATTATGTAAATGCTGAGGTAATTTGAGCTATAGAACTTTAATTAGAGCCACATTATTTCACCAAATAAATTTTAGTATTTATCTGAAAGGGTTTAGGGGACTTGATTTAATCTACATCTTCACTGTGCTTTCCATGTATTATTACTACTATTATGATCAGGAAGTACATGATCGGGATCTGAAGTTACAGAAACGATTTCTTCGGTAGAGGGATATTGGAATGTCCAACTAACATTGCGCTGCCAGATTTCTACAGGCAGAGTTGTTCGTGATATTTTACCGCTTCTGGTTTTTATCTCCAGAATCATTGGGAAAGGCATTTTTTCCAGATTAGCAACTGTTATTAATGAGCCATTCTTTGCATTGTTTTTCACATATTCTACATTTACGACGCTCTGATCTAATCGCCAGTTATTTATAAACCAGCCACGCCAAAACCAGGACAGATTCTCACCTGCAACGTTTTCTATCGTCCGGAAGAAATCATTTGGCGTAGGATGTTTATATGCCCATCGATCAATATATGCCTTGAATGCTCTGTCGAATCTTTCAGGTCCGATGATCTGCTCTCGCAGCAATGATAATCCTAATGCCGGCTTATAATATGCAAGTAAGCCGATATTGGATTCTTTCATATTATCCGGACTAGTCATAACGGGCTCCAATTGAGGGCTTGTAAGTATTGCTGCCCATTGCTGCATGTCACGCGGCTTATCTTTATACTCTCCTTTATTAAATTCTGCGGCCGTCAAGGTATTGATGAAGGTATTGAAGCCCTCATCCATCCATGCATAGAAACGCTCATTCGAGCCGACAATCATAGGGAACCAGGTATGCCCGAATTCATGATCCGTAACATCCCATAAGGAACCATTTTTAGCCTTCCAATCGCAGAAAACCATCCCCGGATATTCCATTCCGCCCACAATACCTGCTACATTTGTGGCTGCAGGATAGGGATAATCTAACCATTTTTTTGAATTGAGTTCAATCGAAGCTTTGGTGTATTCGGTAGCCCGGCTCCAGGCGTTCTGGCCAGAGCTTTCGACCGGATAGGCTGAAATAGCCAGCGACTTCTTATTTCCGGAGAGATTTATCCGTGCAGCATCCACTATAAATGCCGATGAAGATGCCCAGGCAAAATCGCGTGAATTTTCCATTCTGAATTTCCAGGTTAATTCGGTTTTACCAGATGGCCTTGGCGCCCGTCTGTTTACATCTTTTGCAGACCGAATAATCACAGCTTTATCACTTGCGGATGCTTCTGCCCATAATTTTTGTTGTTCGGTAGTATAAACTTCTGATGCATTCAGAAGCTCTCCGGAAGCCACAACAATATGATTTGCAGGAGCGGTAATATTAACATCAAAATTTCCGTAGTCGAGGTAAAACTCACTCGGACCAACATATGGAATCACATTCCAGCCGGCAACGTCGTCATACACATACATCCGCGGAAACCATTGAGCAATGGTAAAAATCTTACCATTTTTAGTTTCAAGTACTCCCATCCGGTCAGAACCGTAGTCGGGTGAGATAAATGAAAATTCAACCTGCAATTTCACCTGACCTCCCTTTGCCTTCAATTCGGAAGGTAAAAACACCTGCATCCTGGTGTCGTCAATAGAAAATTTTAAATCGGTCGCCGGAGAAACCAGCTTGACAGCCTTTATTTTAAATCCGCCATCGAAGATCTGTCCCTGAGCCCCATTCCTGCTTCCTGTTACCGGAATGATAGCATTTCCTTTAGAATCTTGCTTGAAAAGGTTTTGATCTAATTGCATCCATAAAAACTCTAGATCGTCGGGACTATTGTTGGTATACGTAACAAGCTCGGTTCCCGAGATCTCGTTCAGTGATTCATTAAGCCTGGCGTTTATCTGGTAGTCAGCCCTATTTTGCCAATATGCAGGTCCGGGTTTGCCACTGCCTGTTCTATATTCATTACCAGGGCTAGTATAAAACAAGGGCCCGAACGCATCAATATATTGGTACTTGCTTTGTATTTGAGTATTTGTAGAATTGGCGGCCTTCTGGGCAAATAATGGGGCAGAGAAAAACATGAACGCTAAACCCAAGCGAAAATTCAATCTGAACATAAGCTAATTAAACTGGCAAAAAATTATTCTAATAAAAATAATGTCAAACGTAATTTACAATAAACTACGAGTTAAGTTTAAAGTCAGATTTTCGATTATTGTTTTAGTCCGAGTATTTGCTGGTAAGCAATTTCGTCGAAACCGATAAGTACACTACCGTTATTTTCGAGAACAGGTCTTTTAATCACCGAAGTTTTCTCCTGCATGAATTTAAATGCCTCTTTTTCGTTCGTGATGAGATTCTGTGTTTCAGGATCCAACTTTTTCCATGTTGTTCCCCGCTTGTTTAATAAAGATTCCCAGCCCAATTTAGCAGCCCATTCCTGCAATTTTTCATTGGATATACCTGATTTTTTAAAATCATGAAATTCATAATCAATGTTATGAGAATCTAACCATTTCAGTGCTTTTTTTACTGTATCGCAATTTTTTATTCCGTAAACTTTCATTAGTAAGAGAGATATGAGTTGTGAGATATGAGAAGTTAGATATGAGAAAGAGACAAAAGTGATCTACTGGACATCCAAATTATTTATTATTAAACCTCGTCATAGTTAATTCCACTCCTACAGTGACAAAGCTCTCGATCATTTCGATACACCGGTCAATCAAGGCTGGTAGAGCAGGTCTTTCATCATCATCAAAACCACTCAACACATAATCTACCTGGCGCCCCTTTGGATAATTATCGCCAATACCGAAGCGCAAACGGGCATAATTTTGCCCCCCAACAGATGTTTCAATACTTTTCAGTCCATTATGCCCTGCATTGCTACCCTTCGGCTTCAATTTAATTGATTCGAAAGGAATTGCCAGGTCATCAACAATAACCAACACGTTTTCGAGAGGAACTTTTAATTCCTGCATCCAGTAATTCACGGCTTTGCCACTTAAATTCATGTAGGTGGTTGGTTTGATCACATGAATGGTTCTTCCCTTAAAGTTGAATTCAGAATAATAAGCTAAGCGCAGGTTAGAGAAACTTGTGCTATTTTTTTTAACAAGGGCATCGGCAACCATAAAGCCAATATTGTGACGCGTATCTGAGTATTCGGAGCCGATGTTTCCTAAACCGACAATAAGGTATTTCATGGGCGCAAAGGTAAGACTAAAGGTTAAAGGTGTAAAGGGGAAAGGTGAAGGGCTGACAAAGGATTAAGGACGAAGGACAAAAGATCTAAGGACGAAAAGCAAAAGGCTGACAAAGGAATAAGGACGAAGGACAAAAGGTTGACAAAAGATCTAAGGACAAAAGACAAAGGATAATGACCATACTGATACACGTTCATCATTTGATTGCTTCTATGGATTTATTAAACCCAATTATTTGCTTCTGAATAAGCTGAATAATTTCGATCAATCGATTAAAATCAGGCGTCTTTATTAATAAGCAATCATGAGCAATGATTAATTGAGTTTCTAATTCAAAAGCAGAGCCCAAACTAATTTTCAGAAAATGAGAAAACTCCTTTTGAGAACTCCTTGCAGTACCTTCTGCAATATTAGACGAAATTGAAACCGCCGATCTATAAAGTTGGCTTGACAAACCAAATTTATGTTCGTGGGGAAAAGTTTGAGTAATGAGGTAAACTTGTTTAGCAAGTTTTACACTATCAACCCATATCTTCAATTGCCTAAAATTATGCTTCAACATGCTGTCTTTAGTCCTTTGTCTTTTATCCTTTCGTTCAAAAAACTAAATATAAAAAAAGGCAGTGCATACTTGCACCACCTTTGAATAAGATCAGAGATTCCCTTATTTTCCTTTAGCAGCTTCTTGCTCAGCTTGTCTTAGAGCACGAGAAGTTGTTACAGATACGATAGTATCTTCTGGAGTATTGGTGACTTCGAATTTATCGAATTTCAAATCACGTACACGTACAGATTTACCAACTTCTAAAGGCTCGATGCTAACTTCAACATACTGAGGCATGTCTTTAGTTAAAGCTTTAACACGAAGTTTACGTAATTTCTGAACCAATTTACCACCCATTTTAACACCTGGAGAAGTTCCGGTTAATTTAACAGGGATTTGCATCACCAATGGTTTGTTTTGGTCAAGCTGAAAAAAGTCAACGTGAATAACTTCTTCAGTCAAAGGATGGAATTGTGCATCCTGAAGAATTGCCTGTACTTTTTGTCCGGCTACATCAAGATCAACAAACATTACATCCGCAGAGTAGATCAAGTTTTTTAATGCGCTTTTTTCTACTGCAAAATGCAATTGTTGTTTCCCGCCATACAAAACTGCAGGTACTTTTCCTTCGTAACGCAGCTCTTTAGCATCGCGTTTCCCTACGTTCTCTCTTGGAGAACCGCTAATAGCGATAGAGTTCATGATAATAAAATTAAAAGTTAAAATTAAAAATTAAAAAATCTATAAGCAGAACTCAAGTCGTTTGGAGATGAACGCTGCCTTTTAATGTTTCTTAGTCTACTTTAAAAAGCTCTGAAATTGAGCCATGTTCATTCACATTAGCAATTGCTTTTGCGAATAAGTCTGCAGTTGTAAGCACTCTGATCTTTTTAGATTGTTGCTTCAACGGAATTGTATTTGTAACTATTAGTTCTGTCAGAACCGAGTTTTCTATCGTTTCGTATGCTTTGCCTGATAAAACGGGGTGCGTACACACCGCTCTTACACTGTTTGCACCACTTTCCATGATAAGTTGAGCCGCTTTCGAAAGCGTTCCCGCGGTATCACAAATATCATCGATTAACACCACATCGCGACCGGTCACATCTCCGATAATAGACATAGATTCTATTTCATTGGCACGTTTCCGGCGTTTATCGCATATAATCACCTCTGCATTAAAAAACTTGGCGAATGTTCTTGCACGGTATGAACCTCCCATATCGGGCGAAGCAATTGTTATATTCGGAAGATTCAGACTTTTAATATAAGGTACAAAAATAA
>CBFGOI010000170.1:0-6122 GCA_965650335.1 uncultured Pedobacter sp.
GGACTAATTACTGTAACGCTTTTAATTCCTTTTACCGGCAATCCCGTTTTAGGATCAATAGTATGAGAATATCTTTGGCCGTCTATCAGTATGTACTTTTCATAATTCCCCGAGGTTGCAATGGCCGAATTATTAATTCTTAACATAGAAAATGCATTTGAGTTTGCATTTGGATCAGCTATTCCTGCAGTCCATTGACTACCATCTGGCTGAGTGCCCCAGGCGGTTAAATCGCCTGCGGCATTGACAATTCCGCTTTTAACACCGTTTTTTATAAGTGTAGCTTTCGCCATATCCGCGGCATAGCCCTTACCAATTCCACCGAAGCCAATGCGCATTCCGGCTTCGGCCAGGTAAACGCTGCAAGCCTGTTCGTTTAATATGATGTTTTTGTAATTTATGAGTCTCACCATCTCTTTCGCGGTAGCGGGATCGGGGAGAGAAGTCATCGTGGTATCGAAATTCCAAAGGCGTTTATCGATAGAGCCATAGCTTATATCAAAGGCTCCGCTGGTTAGTTCGGATATCCTGATAGAACGCTTAATAATGTTAAAAACCTCGCGGCTCACGGCCACGGGGTTTTTACCAGCATTTGCATTTATTAAATTCGTTTCGCTGTCATCACTAAAGGTAGTGAGCAATTTTTCGATACGCCTGATTTCATCAATGGCGTCCTGTATCCTTTGTTGTGCCCATACTTTATCATCACTTACTACAGTGATCTCAAAACGATTTCCCATCAATTTTAATACCTGTTTATGAAGTTCAGGCACATCGACGGAATTATTTTGAAGCATTTACAATCGTACTGATTTCGTTGATGAATTTTTCAGGTGTTTCATTAGGAAGTCCTTCCCATTCTTTTAAAACTTTTCCTTGCGCATCTATTAGAACAGTTAAAGGAAACTTGCCTTCCTTATCATATTTGTCGGCTAAAAGTTCATTCTTTTTTATCTGTTCTTTGCTAAGCTGATTCTTTTTTGCACGGGGAAAATCGGCATGAACTAATACCAGATTATCGCTGGCATATTTTTCAAAAGTCTCGGTGCCGAAAATTTCTCTTTTCATTCTGATACAAGGGCCGCACCAGTCTGATCCGGAAAAATTGATTAGAACTAATTTATGCGAAGAGGCGGCTTCCGTTTTTGCTTGCGTGTAATCAGTAAACCAGGTTGGTCCCGCAAAAAGGGAGGTCCAAAGAAATGATACCAGTAAGAATTTCATAATGTCGCGTATTTTGGTGTGTGTTTTATATTAACTCAAATTATGAAAGTTTATTACGTATCATTAAAGTAAGTGTTACACATTAATCATCGTCATGATCAAGGCCTGTTCCCTGAATGGGTATCGCCGAATTAATCTCTGTATGCCTGATTTGTCCACCTAAATAGCCGGTTCTGGCAACAATACCAAAACTTACAAGGGAAATTATAAGGGTGATCCAGGCGAGGGAATAGGAATAAGATGATTTTCTATAAGCAAGAAACAGTGCAACTAAGGAAAAGAGTCCTAAAACGATCATTGCAATCAAGGCTATTTCGGCCGACTCTTCATGTTCCTCTATCAGGTTTTTAGAGATACCTTGAATATGTTCGACGGTTTCCTCTGCCGCCTCTCCGGTTTGGTGTGCTATAAATGCACCCACTGCCGATATTATTAGAACAAGATAAGCTGCGATCAATGTTTGTTGTGTTTTAGTCGCTAGCCCATAGGCTAAAACAATAGCTCCTAATATTGATCCGAAGATAGGAAGGTGGGTAATAAGAAGATGTACATGAGTCTGGTCCATAATTAAAATTGAATAATTGTTTAAAATTAGCCTATGATGATGGTCGGCTGCCAAAATGATGGAAATCAAAAATGGCAAAAAAATGCATGTGTAAAGCTATAACATTAGAAATAGGGCTTTTGTTCAGATTTGGGGCGAACAAAAGATTATGAAGGGGATACTGTGGCCTTGTCAACTGGCTTTTATGACTGATAAATATGTCCAAACAATGAAAACGACTTGTAATGGTATCCTGAACCACAAATAAGTTAATCCGCTTCCATCAAACGTCCCCTTCTGATAATCAACGTTTTTTATTGCTGCATAAATATTTGCGGGAAGTATAAGAATGAAAAAGACAATTAACAGCCAGGCCACAAGTCCGTTAAAATTCGGAATAAGAAGCCCGATCGCTGCAACAATTTCAATAACACCTGTGAGATAAACAGCTTCGGTTTTGTATGGAATGAACTGGGGCAGCATCATTGTCATCCCCTTGGTAAATACAAAATGTCCAACTGCCGTAAATACAAGCATTGCAGACATTGCTATTCTGCCCGATAAAGCAAATTCATAATTGCCACGAAATATTTTTGTTGACAATAAGGAGATTGCAAATACACTCAACAAGACTATTAAAGGTTTCATATGCTTTTTTTACATCAAAGGTCTTCCTATTTATAAAATAAAGCAATGAAGCAATGAACGCGCTGGCGATAATTATTCCAGAGGATAAAGAACCTATGTTTTTTTGAGGAAGGCATAAAACCAAGTTATTCTTTGAGCTTAGAGCTATTTTATTCGGATTTATTCAGAGTCTGTTTTTTCTTTCGTCTCGTTTGATAGTTACATATTCGGAAGGAAATATTCCGAACTGTTTGGCGAAGTGTCGTCCGAATTGTTTGTACGAACTAAAACCCACTTTTTCAGAGACCTCGTAAATTTTATATCCATCCTCTGCCAATAGTTCTGCAGCTATTTTTAAACGGGCCACATTTATTAATTCATTAGGGGATAAATTAGAAATTTCTTTGATTTTGCGGTAGAGTGTTGCTCGGCTCATATTCATTATCTCGGCCAACTGATCAACATTCAGATCCGTATTTTCCATATTCCTGTAAATAGCATCATTTAACTTTTCGAGGAACTGTTCATCCGCTTTGGAGTAGGCCATGGTTTTTATATGTACCATGGGCGAATTGGCGAAATATTCTTTTATTTTACTCCTGTTTAAAAGAAGGTTGGCTATTTGAACTTGTAGATGCTCAGGTGAAAAGGGTTTCTCAATATATGCGTCTGCTCCAAGTTCAATCCCTTCGATTTTTGATTGAAGGGTGTTTTTAGCGGTGAGGATTATTACAGGTATGTGGCTGTATTCAAAATTAGATTTAATATTCCTGCATAATTCGAAACCATCCATAACAGGCATCATCACATCAGTAATTACAAGCTGAACAGATTCTTCTTTTAAAATATTTAATGCTTCTTCTCCATCTAATGCTTTGATAACAGTATATTTTTCATCTAAATCATCCGAAATAAATTCAAGTATCTCCTCATTATCGTCCACTAGTAAAATCACTGGTTTTATCGAGATCATTTCTACAGCTGGTTATCTTTAAGTCTGTTTAAATCGGTTTTTTGGCTTAAGGGTAGTTTAAGGACAAAAACATTTAAATCGTCTTTTGGCCTTTCAAGTTCAAGTGTCCCTTTATGTAGTTGTACAAGAGATCGGGAGAGAGCCAGACCAATTCCGGTTCCTACCTGTTTTTCGGTTTCCTTTAGACGGAAAAATGTTTCGAATATTTTGTCCTTCATTTCGAATGGAATAAGATATCCATCGTTTTTAATTTCAATTATAAAAAGTCTATCACCTTCAGTTAGGGGTAATAACTGGATCAAAACTTTAGTGTTTGCATACTTGATGGCGTTGTTTATCAGATTGCTTAGTATTTTATTAAAAGCTTCAATATCCACATGTGCAAACACAGGAGAGGGGACATGTATTTTAAAAGATAGCTTTTTTTGTACAGCAGTTGGTTTAAATCGGGTGTAAGTTTCTTTCAGGATTTCTGCTATGTCTACCTGCACGAAATTGAGGTTGAACCCATTGACTTCCGTTTTTCTGAAGTCAAGCAGTTGGCTGGTAAGATCAATAAGCCGATCGGTATTTCTCTCCATAATCAGCAGATTGTTTTTTATGGCAGGAACTTCTTCAGCTCTCTTCATCACTTTTTCCATAGGTCCTTTAATCAAAGTTAATGGTGTTCGTATTTCATGAGCAACATTTGTAAAAAAGTCAAGTTTAGCACGGTAGATTTCTTTTTGTTTCTCAAATTCGAGTGTCTCCAGTTTCCTTGTGTTTTTTTGTTCCTGACTTTGATGATAGCTGCGTAAAATGAAATATATCGCCGAAATAATAAAAGTGGTATAGAGCATATAAGCCCAAATGCTTTTCCAGAAGGGTGGTAGAATTTCGATGGTAAGAATGGCCGGTTTTCCATTCCATATACCGTTCCCGACCGATCCTTTTACCTTAAAAATGTAAGTGCCAGGTGCCAGTTCCGTAAAAAAAACTTTTCTGTTAGTTTTTAGAAAAGTCCAGTCTTTATCCAATCCTTCTAGTTTGTAAGCATATTCCGTCATTTCCGGAGCAGTATAGCTCAAGGCCGCAAAGTCAATACTAAACGTCGATTGGCTATGTTTAAGTTTGATCTTATTGGTGCTGGTGATTGATTTTTTCAGAGGAGAACCTTTTTTATTTACTTCTAATTCTTTATTATAAACTTGAAAACCTGTAATATAAACTGGAGGAAGAAAGGTGTTTTGAAGAAATTCAGAAGGATGAAAGCTGACTAAGCCTTTAACGCTGCCAAAATACATCCGTCCGGAAGTATCTTTAAAAGCCGAGTTATAATTGAACTGATCGCTTAATAATCCATTTGTTTTAGTGTAGGTTATTATTTTTTTTGTAGTTGGAGAAAAACAAGAAAGTCCTTTTGATGTGCTGATCCAAAAATTGTTGTTTGCATCTTCTAGCACCGCATAAATGATATTGCTTGGTAAACCATTTCTTGTGGTGTAATTATCGAAGGTTCCTTTTCGTCTATTTAGCCGGCATAATCCTCCTTCTGTAGACACCCATAGGGCTCCCTTACTATCTTCAAATATCCAGTTTACACGGTTGCCGTTTAAACTGTTTTTGTCAGCCGACCGATACTTAAAATTCCCTTTGATTTTAGTTCTTGGGTTAAAATGATATAAGCCTTCACTATAGCTTCCTGCCCAAATTGTACCATATTTATCTTCGTAAATGTGGGTGAAAAAAGTACCTGGAACTTGATCTATGAATGAAAAGTTATTTGATTTCTCATTAAAATAACACAGCCCCCGATCTGTAGCCACTATGATTTTTCCCGACCGTGTTTTCAACAGACAGCAAACAAAATCGCTGCTTAAAGAATGCTCGTCGGCGGTATAATGCTGTACTATTTTGCCCGTTTTTACATTCAAAACATCCAAACCCTGGTGAAATGTACCTACCCAGAGGTGGTCTCCATCAATTAATAATCCGTGAATGTTTGTATGAGAAACCTTGTTCTTATCATTCGCAGGGTTGAAATGGGTGAATTGCCCTGCCGGGTTAAGCTTATTAAGCCCGGCATCTTCGGTTCCTATCCATAAATTTCCATCCAGATCCTTACAAATTTCCCGGATTGCATTACCGCTGATGGAGTTGTTGCCATATTTTGGAAAGTACTTTTTAAAACTTGTATACTGCTTTGGGTAATAATTTAATCCGCCAAAATATGTACCTACCCAGATTCCTCCTTCTTTGTCGTGGCAAAAAGTATAAATCGCATTGTCTGATAAAGAATAAGGATTATTATATTCTTTTTTAAGGTTGATAAATTTGCCGTTTTTGATGTTATAAATAAAAATACCGGATTCACTTGCTACCCAATATTCATCTTCAGAATGGCGGATAAAATCCCTTACAAAAACCTCCCTTTTATCAGCACTATATAGGTGTATATCTTTATAGGAAGAGGTTTGAATGTCAAAAATTTTCATTCCATGGTTGGTTGTTCCAATTAATAAATTGCCACTCCCTGTGTCATATAGTTTTTGAATCCTTTTTGATGCAGTAGGTTCTGATTTTTGGAAAAGATCATATGCTGTAATCGCATTAGTAACAGGATTTAACTTGTGCATTGAACCGGAACTGGTAGAAATCCATAACATCCCATCGGCCGTCATACAGATAGAGGTTGCACCCTGAGATTGAAGTTCTTTATATCGCTCAACCGTTTCCTTTTGAAGATCGTATTTGTAAAGCTGATTTTTTACAATA
>CBFGOI010000171.1:0-6092 GCA_965650335.1 uncultured Pedobacter sp.
AACTCGCGACCCCGACCTTGGCAAGGTCGTGCTCTACCAACTGAGCTACTTTCGCGTTGGTTTTCACATTGAACGTTGGCTTTCTAAAAGAATGTTACCGTTTTTTGTGTGTGCAAATATAGACAGAAAAGCGTCCTTGTCAATAAAATATTAAAGTTTTTTTTCACTTTTCTAATAAATCACTGGAATTCAGGCAATCAAAAATTATCTCTCGTTCATATCCCTTTGATATTCCATAGATAACAAGCTTTTGACGACGCTTATATCCCTCCTTTTCCTTCAGTAAAGCATTCTTTTTCTCTAATAGTTCTTTTAGAGTTTTTTCATAATCATCATAATTGATCTGAAGTAGAGCTTTTTTTATCAGGTTATCTCCTACTCTCTTTAATTTAAGGCCCTGTTTAATTTTCAACTTACCCCAATGTTTAATCCTGAATTTCCCCAGGACATAAGCGATCGCAAATCTTTCCTCGTTCAAAAAATCAGCACCTATTAAATCACATAACACATCTTCTACTTCTGCAGAATGTAAACCATAGCCATAAAGCTTATCCCGCACCTCCTGTTGCGAACGTTCCTGGTAAGCGCAGTAATGTTCAAGTTTTGCCAGGGCAGTTTTTTTGTCAAGCACTTTTTTTACCGCTTTTTCTGGTTCCATTTTTTTCTTAATCAATTCGTAAAAATATCATTCAAATCCTAAAAATTTATAGAAATTAGTGCGATATGTCGCATCCGCTATACCAGATTACAGAAATCAACCAAGTAGTTCATGCTGAAGGGATTCTTAATGCACCCGAAGTAACCATTCGCACACTGGTATTTGATAGCCGCAAGCTTAGCGACGTGGAGCATTCATTATTCTTTGCATTAAGCGGGCGCAGAGACGGACACGAATACTTACAGGATGCATACGATCAGGGAATCAGGAACTTCGTAATCTCGGATGATTCTAAACTATCAAAAAGATACAAGGATGTTAATATACTATTAGTTAACGACACCTTGCACGCTCTGCACAGACTCACTTCCTGGCATAGAACGCATTATAATTACCCCGTGATGGCCATTACGGGAAGTAATGGAAAAACGGTGGTAAAAGAATGGCTGTATCAACTGCTGGCGCCCGAAAAAAACCTTATCAGAAGTCCAAAAAGTTATAATTCGCAAATTGGAGTTCCTCTTTCTGTTTGGGAGATGAATGACGAACATTCTATGGCGATATTTGAAGCTGGTGTTTCTCATACCGGCGAAATGATTAACCTGGCAAAGATTATTCAACCCACAATCGGATTGTTAACCAATATTGGAGAGGCACATAACGAAGGTTTCGCAGACCGGAAAGAAAAGATCAGAGAAAAACTATTACTGTTCGAAAATACCGACCTGTTTATTTACTCACCAAAATATTTGAAAGGGTATACCGGAGAAATTCCCGGAAAGGAGAAATTTACCTGGTCATGGGATGAAGAAACGGACCTTAGACTTATAGACGATGAGGTTCTTGAGGATAAATACCTGTTTATCAGGGCCAAATACAAGAACCGCGATGTCCAATGCGTTGTTCCTTTTATCGATGCAGCTTCCGTAGAAAACGCCATTTGCTGTTGGGCTACTATATTAGCTCTGGGATATTTGCCTCAGGATGCTGATATCCGACTGGAGAAACTCCATCCCATTAAAATGCGATTGGAGTTAAAAGACGGAATAAACAATTGTTCAATTATTGATGATTCTTATAGCTCTGATATTTCATCATTGGCCATAGCCCTTGATTTTCTTAAACAGCAAAATCAGCATTTAAGGCGTTCGCTTATATTGTCAGATATCCCGGAAGCGGGAATTGATTCTGACTCACTTTATCAGCAAGTAGCTAAACTTCTTAAAAACAAAGAAGTCGACCGTTTAATAGGTGTTGGCGAAGAACTCAGCAAGCATGCTAATAAATTCACTTTAGAGAAGGCCTTTTTTAAAAATACTGATGATCTTATAAGCAATCTGGATACATTAAAACTTTATAACGAAACCATTTTAATAAAAGGTGCCAGGGCTTTCGGTTTTGAGCGGGTAAGTACTGTACTTACCAAAAAAGTACATGAAACCATGCTCGAAATCAACTTAAACGCGCTTGAACACAACTTGAATTTTTACAAATCTCAGCTCAAGAAAGGTGTTAAACTCATGGTAATGGTTAAAGCTTTTTCGTACGGAAGTGGCAGCTTTGAAATCGCTAACCTGTTGCAATTTAATAAAATAGATTGGCTGGCAGTTGCTTACGCAGACGAAGGCGTAACGCTTCGAAAAGCCGGAATCACACTACCTATTATGGTTATGAATCCGGATTTGATGGCCTTTGATGTGATGATCGAACATTCATTGGAACCCGAAATTTATAGCTTTCGTGTGCTGAAAGATTTTGTAGAGGCACTAAATCGCAAAAATCAGGAAAATTATCCGGTGCATATTAAGCTGGATACAGGAATGCACAGATTAGGCTTTTTGCCAAATGACGTTGATCGTTTATTGAAAGAATTAGCAAACTGCCCTGCCATAACAATCAAAAGCATTTTCTCTCACCTGGTAGCAAGCGAAGACCCAGAGTCAGATGAATTTACATTTCAGCAAATCTCTGTATTCAAGGAAATTACGGACGCGATAGAAACAACCGTTGGATATAGCTTTTTACGGCACATATCTAACACCTCGGGCATAAGCCGTATTCCGGAGGCTCAATTCGATATGGTAAGATTAGGTATTGGCCTTTACGGGATAGATAGTTCTTACAAAAACAAAAAATCACCTTTACAAACCGTAACTACTTTAAAAACCAGCATTTCGCAAATCAAAACCCTTGGTCCCGGCGACACGGTTGGTTATAACCGAAAAGGGATAATGCCTCAGGGCGGAAAAGTGGCTACTGTAAAAATTGGCTATGCCGACGGATACAACCGTAAGCTCGGCAATGGAATCGGAAAAATGCTGGTAAATGGCGTTGAAGTACCAACAATCGGAAATATCTGTATGGATATGTGTATGCTGGATATTACGGATGTGCCAGCCAACGAAGGTGATGAAGTGATTGTTTTTAATGATGTAATCCGGGTAGAAGATATCGCAAAACAAATAGAAACAATTCCCTACGAAGTGCTTACCGGTATCTCCGAAAGGGTAAAAAGAGTGTATTTTTATGAATAAACACACTCTTTTTCAGATTTGCATATCTCCACATTTATCCATTTGCACATTAATACTACCTTTGCAGCATAATGAAAAAAATTGCTGGAGCCTTATTAAATTACTTTTTCAAAGGTGTATTAGTTGTTGTTCCGCTTGGCGCTGCTATTTTTCTGATCTATTGGATAGTTTCATCAGTAGATAACGCCTTAAACCTGAGTGATGCTATTGCGGTAGACGCTCAAGGGAAACCTGTTTACATTCCAGGATTAGGTATATTAACGGTTGTGGTTATTATTCTGATCGCCGGGATAATAGTAACGAATTTCATTACAGACCCAATTAAAGCTGGTTTTAACCGCTGGATAAAGCGCGTTCCACTTTTAAATTTTTTCTATTCGTCTATTAAAGATTTCACTGAAGCTTTTGTTGGAGATGAAAAAAAATTCAGTGAACCCGTATTGGTAGAGCTCAACGATTCCGGATTGAAACAAGTTGGCTTTGTAACGCACAAAAACCTTAAAAAAATAAAGCTGCCGGGTGAGGTTGCTGTTTACCTGCCATTCTCCTACTCCTTCGCCGGTCAATTGGTTATCGTTAAAACCGAACGAATAAAACCATTAAATATGACAGCCAGTGCTGCTATGAAATTTGTGGTTTCTGGCGGAGTAAGCGGATTAACAGATTAAATTTTATTTAACAAGTCGGTATAAAGCTTAAAATTCTCCTCGTCAAAGCATACAAAATAAACCTTTTCAAGTTTATCATTTCTTTTTAAATACTCTTTCACTGTGTTGACTGCAATTTCTGCTGCTTTTGCCTTTGGATAGCCAAAAACACCTGTGCTGATGTTTGGAAATGCGATAGTTTCGATTCCATGCTTTACTGCCAGTTCAAGAGAGTTACGATAGCAATTGCTTAATTTTTCGGCTTCCTGATGCTTTCCTCCCTTCCATACCGGACCTACCGTATGAATAACGTATTTGACAGGAAGATTTCCGCCTGTGGTAATTACAGCTTCACCGACACGACAACTTCCCTGCTTAGCAATTATCTCCCTACATTCTTCGAGAATTTTTGGTCCGCCCGCCCTGTGGATAGCTCCGTCTACACCTCCGCCTCCAAGTAAAGATGAATTTGCAGCGTTTACAATAGCATCTACAGCCAGACCTATAATATCACCATGCATTACGGTGATCTTACCCTTAATATCCTGAGTATCCATACCTGCTAAACATATATTATGTCAACAGGTTTGAGAGAAGAGAGTTTAACTTCTCTAACCAAAATGGAAAGGCTATTCGCGGTTGAAATTCAATTCAATAAAAAAGCAGGTAGTCAAATAAACTACCTGCTAAAAACATAATACTGCTGGAATTATTTGTTAGGCTGAGGTGTATATCTTAAATAAGGTTTTACAACTCGATGTCCCTTAGGAAATTTAGCCGGAATGTCTTCGGTTTTTATACCCGGAGTAACTACTACGTCCTCACCATCTTTCCAATCTGCCGGTGTAGCCACGCTATAATTGGCCGTTAACTGAAGAGAATCAATTACCCGCAAAATTTCTGTGAAATTTCTACCGGTTGACGCCGGATAAGTTATAATCAATTTTATTTTCTTGTCGGGACTTATAATAAATAATGAACGCACCGTAGCAGACTCAGAAGCATTCGGATGAATCATATCATATAAATTTGATACCGTTTTATCCTCATCCGCAATAATCGGAAAATTCACTTCCACTCCTTGAGTTTCATTAATGTCTTGAATCCAGCCCTGATGTTTATCAAGCGGATCAACACTTAGTGCTAATACTTTTACGTTACGTTTTTCGAATTCAGCATTTAATGATGCCGTGCGCCCTAATTCTGTAGTACAAACGGGGGTATAATCTGCCGGGTGAGAAAATAAAACACCCCAGCTGTCTCCAAGATATTCATAAAAATCTATCTCGCCCATAGATGTTTGGGCCTTGAAATTTGGTGCGGTATCGCCTAATCTTAAGCTCATGATTTTAAATTTTTAGGTAAGTATTAATATCTACTAAACTAAGGGGTTTAAGCTTTAAAGAAAAATATTGTTTTCTTTAAATAGAGATTCTGACCTGGAGATGAATTTCGGTTCGGCCAATTTGGTTCCAAGCTTCTCGTTTAACTTTTTTATGGTGTAGTCGGCAAGTATGGGAGTATCCTTCTCGTCATGTTGATGCAGAAAGAAATAGATCGAATTTAAGCCTTTTTCTGTCCAATGGGCCAGCCTCTCTACCCACTGATCAATCCGGCTGTAATCGGTAGGATGCAATCCGTTACCAACAAAGCGAATAAAAGCTTGCGGAGTCGGAAGCTCCATATGAACGCAATCTCTCCTGCCGGAGGCATCGGTAATGACGGCACCTTTTTTAACAGCGTACAGAAGTTCAAAAAGGTCTTTTCTGGCAACTGCATCGCTATACCAATCCGGATGACGCACCTCAACAAATAAATTAAAGTCTTTTGGCAAATGCTCCAGATAATCTCTAAGAATATCGAAGTTTTTGGGGCCGAAATTATCGCTTAACTGCAAAAAACAAGGCCCAAGGAATTCGCCAAATTCAGAAATGCTTTGAAGGTATTTCGTGGTGTCGTCTTCCGCATTTTTTAGGCGGCGTATATGACTTATAGTGCGACTAATTTTGGGAAAGAATTTAAAGTCTTTCCCCTCCACGGCGGCTTTTTCTTTCCATGTTTTAATCTGGTCCGGTTTAGGCATCTGATAAAAAACAGCATTCAGTTCAATACTATTAAAGTGCTTAACATATTCGTCTAGAAATTTCGTTTCCTTAGTTTTTTCAGGATAGATCAAGCCCACCCACTCCTTTCGTCCCCACTTTGCACAGCCTACATATAGCTCCGGAAATTCAGGCTTTTTAGCTTCTTTTA
>CBFGOI010000172.1:0-6036 GCA_965650335.1 uncultured Pedobacter sp.
AAGACAGACAGCACCAAAATGAAAATCGATGGTGATGAAATGAAATATAAAGAAGGTGATGGATCTAAAGTTAAGGTTGATGGTGATGAATCAAAAACTAAAACACCGGACACCAAGACTAAAACAGACGATTAGTACTATTGATTAATTCAGTGCAGAAGAGCTGGCCGTACTGACCAGCTCTTTTTTTATACAGTTCTATTGACTTAGCTTCTCGATTAGTTTACTACTTTGCTTTGCCCCATCTTGCAACCTATCAGCGAAGAAATCTTTTACCTGGTTGAAGTGAGTAATGTATCCATCCATATCACCATATTCAATAATAGATGCCCACTCTCTTACTGCTGAGTGAAATTCCAAATCATCCGCCCGAATGCCCTTATCGTACAGCGCTGCCTGGATCGTCTCCTCCAGCAAAGCTTCATTTTTAAAAAGATATTCGGCTATTCCAAGTCTCAATCTGAAGGGTGGCGTTTGGCAAATCAAGTTTTCGTACGGATTCACTTTCATTTGATACCACGAATCTACCATCGCCAATAAGCTTAAATGAGAATTGGGCATATGATTATCTTCCTCCTCAGCCATTTTAAAATCCTTCATTACCTCCACATCAAGTGTGATAAAATCACGTTCACCGTGGAATACAAATTTATTGGCGGCCTGAATTCTTTCGCGGAACACTGCTTCTTGTTCACATATCATCATCTTGAACAATTCGGACTCAGATTTTGCGTACTGCTTAACCTGTTCCCTCGCAAAAGGATTCAATATAGCCAAACCTGCATATACATGGGCCTTATAACTGAATATACGAAGCGTTGTAAGAATTTTGACATTGTCTATGCCGGTAGAATAAGCTCCGTGATCCCAGGGGTAAAAACCTGAGTTCTTCCAGGCGGTGCCCATGCTTTCAAAACCCATGTGGGTAACCGCCTGGGTGTCGGCCATGATTTTATCGTGTTGCAAATAACTTTCAATTTCGATTATTTCCGAATCGAGGGCGCTATAAATCTCCAGTCCTTTTCGATAAGCATCTTCTGTCACCCTGTGTGGCACCACAATCAGCTTCTGTCCGGCTGTCGAAAACGCCGGACCATGCAAAGAATGACAGGTGAACACATCAATATCAGGAGCAAGATACTTGTCAAATGCTTCAATTTCAGGAAACTTAACAGATGTTTGTCCGGCGACTATTGCACCTGGCTTCACAAAATCGGCGACCGATTCCACTACCTGGCTGATACTTGCAGTCTCGACTGAAAAAAGTAAGAAATCAGCCTTTCTGGCAACATCTGTTGCATTCCTCAAGATATTAACTGATGAACCCTGAAAGGATTCTGCAATCTGTTCATAATTCTCGGGTAAATCACAGCCGAAAACTGAATATCCTTTCTCGGCCCATTTTCGGGCACATAAGGAGCCCATATCTCCCAAACCAATAATGCCAACATTCATACGGTAAATATAAGAAAGATGCCGTGCTTACAAACCGACCGCAGACTTATTCAAAACAACATTCTTCATTAATTGCTGTGCATATAATATTTGTTAAATAACCGAGCAAATATCTATCGCTGAATTATTTGTTAGTCCTCATAAAACCGGCACCTATGTTATTAACATTCGAAAATCAATATAAAGTTTAATTTTTTCTGATTAATAAATTACCTATTTTCACCATATACCATAACATAATTCTATGAAACAGACCTTGTGCAAACGCTTTCTTATTCTTTTTTTGAATCTTTGTTTTCTAGCTTTAACAAGCAATGCTCAGGATTCCACTAAAAAGACTGCGGCTACTCAACCTGCGAAAACACCAGTAGCAACTCCAGCGAAGAGTCCGGTAAAAAGTCCGGCAAAAACCACCGCTACTGTGCCTGCCAAAACCACAATTACTTCTCCTGCGAAAACAGTTGTAAATCCTCCAACGAAACCGGTTGTCAATATCCCGGCAAAGCCCGTAGACAGTTCACTCAAGGGGCAATATGAAGACCTGCTAAAGTACTCATGGATGCAAAAAGGCTATAAAGTAATTAATCCGGCCCGGCTCAGCACTTTATGGGAAAGTGTAAATGATTCTCTAAACAGTAGTAAAAGACAGTTAGCAGCTGCAAAACAAAAGCTAGAACAACAGGCAAAGCAAATAAATGAATTAAAAAACGCCGGCGACACCAGCAATGCTATCAGGGGTGAATCTACTGCGATAGTAGATCAAATCAGTATACTAGGCATGCCGGTGGATGTAGTAACCTATAACTGGATAGTATGGGGAGCAATAATTGTTCTAGCCTTGGGATTGGGCGGAGTATTATTTACTACCACTAAAAACTCTCACGATGCCCGGCACCATAAACAGCTATATGAAGAGATTTCATCCGAATACAATATATATAAAACAAAGGCGAAGGAAAAGGAACTGAAACTTGCGCGGGAGCTGCAGACTGAAAGAAACAATCTTGAAGAACTTCTCGCTAAGAAAGAACAAGATCCAAGCAGAAAAAAATAGGAGTCAAACAAAAAAGGCCTGCGCAGATAAACTGAACAGGCCTTTTTCTTTTAAAACCGGTACTTAAACTTTGATTTCAACTTCAACACCGCTAGGTAATTCAAGTTTCATCAAGGCATCAACAGTTTTAGAGTTAGAGCTATAGATATCTAACAATCTCTTGTAAGAACAAAGTTGGAACTGCTCACGTGCTTTTTTGTTTACGTGTGGTGAACGCAAAACTGTGAAGATTTTCTTCTCTGTTGGAAGAGGAATCGGTCCGCTAACTACTGCACCTGTAGGTTTTACAGTTTTAACGATTTTCTCAGCTGATTTATCAACTAAGTTATAATCGTAAGATTTTAATTTAATTCTGATTCTTTGGCTCATTTTCTTTGTTTTATGACCATCGTTAGAGCTATTTATAACGAGAGTCGTGTTTGTTTTTATTTTAGTATTTAGATTAAAGTATCAAGTACTTAGGCCATGGTGGCTTTATACTTGATACTAAATCCTTCGTACTTACTAAGCGTTAGCTTTTTTACCTTTTACCTTAGCAATTACTTCGTCCTGAACATTTTTAGGAGCTGGCTCATAATGATCAAACTCCATTGTCGAGGTTGCACGGCCAGAAGTGATTGTACGTAACTGAGTTACGTAACCAAACATCTCAGAAAGCGGAACTAAAGCTTTGATAACCTGAGCACCTGCACGGGTGTCCATACCTTGAAGCTGGCCACGACGACGGTTTAAGTCACCCATTACATCACCCATATTTTCTTCCGGCGTAAGAACCTCAATTTTCATAATTGGCTCCATCAACACAGGCTTACATTTAGGCAATGCTTCGCGGAAAGCAGAACGAGCTGCAATCTCGAAAGATAAAGCATCCGAATCGACAGCGTGGAATGAACCATCAATCAAACGAACTTTCATATCAGGAAGAGGATATCCGGCTAATACACCATTACTCATGGCTGCAGCAAAACCTTTCTCAACTGAAGGGATAAATTCACGAGGAATAGAACCACCCACAATTTCGTTCACAAATTGAAGACCACCTTTTTCAAAGTCAGGATCAATTGGAGAAATAACAACCTGGATGTCTGCGAATTTACCACGACCACCTGTTTGTTTTTTATAAGTTTCTCTGTGTTGAGTTGTTCCCTGAATCGCTTCTTTGTATGCAACCTGAGGCGCTCCCTGATTAACTTCTACTTTAAACTCACGTTTTAAGCGGTCAATCAGAATGTCTAGGTGAAGCTCACCCATTCCTGAAATTACAGTCTGACCAGTTTCCTCATCGGTCTGTACACGGAATGTAGGATCTTCTTCAGCTAATTTACCCAATGCCATACCTAATTTATCTACGTCAGCCTGAGTTTTAGGCTCAATAGCTAAACCGATAACCGGCTCAGGGAAATTCATCGATTCAAGAACGATAGGGTTCTTTTCATCGCAAAGAGTATCACCAGTTTTAATATCCTTGAATCCAACTACCGCAGCAATATCACCAGCTCCTACATTAGGAATTGGATTTTGCTTGTTAGCATGCATTTGGAAAATACGAGAAATACGCTCTTTATTTTCAGACCGAGTATTGTACACGTAAGAACCCGCTTCAAGATTTCCTGAGTAAACGCGGATAAAGCACAAGCGACCTACGAAAGGATCGGTAGCAATTTTAAATGCCAATGCTGCAAAAGGCTCCTTCTCGGATGGCTTTAACAACATTTCTTCACCATTATTAGGGTTTGTACCCTGAACACCTTCTGAATCAAGAGGTGAAGGCAGTAATTCCATCACATAATCCAACATGGTTTGTACACCTTTATTTTTGAAAGATGAACCACAAACCATCGGTACAATTTTAGCATCTAATACTGCTGCACGTAAAGCGTCTAATATTTCACGCTCTGTGATTGAATTAGGATCTTCGAAGAATTTCTCCATCAAAGACTCATCGTAATCAGCAACAGATTCCAATAATTTCTCCCTCCACTCAGCAACCTCATCAAGCATATCCTCAGGAATTGGAACTTCGGTAAAAGTCATTCCTTTATCATGCTCATTCCACACAATACCGCGGTTGTTAATTAAGTCAACCACACCTTTGAATGAATCTTCCGCACCAATTGGTAACTGTAAAGGAACTGCATTGCTTCCAAGCATATCCTTAACCTGCTTAACAACTTTTAAGAAATCGGCACCAGAACGGTCCATTTTATTAACGAAGCCAATACGTGCAACGTTATAGTTGTTTGCCAATCTCCAGTTGGTTTCAGATTGAGGCTCGACACCATCAACTGCAGAAAATAAGAAAACTAATCCATCCAATACACGCAAAGAACGATTTACCTCAACGGTAAAATCCACGTGTCCCGGAGTATCGATAATATTGATGTGATAAGTATCGCCTCTGTATTTCCAGTTTACTGTTGTTGCAGCCGAAGTGATGGTGATACCACGCTCCTGCTCTTGTGCCATCCAGTCCATTGTTGCTGCACCTTCGTGCACTTCACCAATTTTATGACTAACACCAGAATAGTAAAGAATACGCTCTGTTGTTGTGGTTTTACCCGCATCAATGTGAGCCGCGATTCCTATATTTCTTGTATATTTTAAATCTCTTGCCATTATATTTTTATTTAAGGATTTCACTGATTTTAATGGATTACACCGATTATTATTAATAACCGGTGTAAAACTATATCTGTGTAATCTTATTAATCTGTGTAATCTTCCTTAAATTAGAATCTGAAGTGTGAAAACGCCTTATTCGCTTCAGCCATTTTGTGAGTATCTTCTTTCTTTTTCACAGCAGCACCTTCGCCTTTAGAAGCAGAAATAATTTCTCCGGCTAGTTTCTCCATCATGGTTTTTTCACCACGACGACGAGCGTAAAGGATCAACCATTTCATTCCTAAAGCAATTTTACGCTCAGGACGAACTTCGGTTGGAACCTGGAAGTTAGCGCCACCCACACGTCTGGATTTAACCTCAACAGCAGGCATAACATTGTTTAAAGCTTTTTTCCATGCTTCTAATCCGCTTTCGCTGGTTTTTTTCTCAACCAACTCAACTGCATCATAAAAAATAGAATAAGCGATAGATTTTTTACCGTCGTACATCATGTTATTTACGAAACGGGTTACCATCACGTCGTTAAACTTCGGATCTGGCAGAAGGATTCTCTTTTTTGGTTTTGACTTTCTCATTTTATATCCTCCTTAATTATTTCTTTTTACCTTTTGCAGGAGCTGCAGCAGCTTGACCTGGTTTAGGACGCTTAGTACCATATTTAGAACGACGCTGATTTCTTCCGGCAACACCAGAAGTATCTAAAGCACCACGAATGATGTGATAACGCACACCCGGTAAATCTTTAACACGACCACCGCGAATCAATACGATTGAGTGCTCTTGTAAGTTGTGACCTTCTCCAGGGATGTAAGCATTCACCTCTTTTCCGTTTGTTAAACGAACACGGGCAACTTTACGCATTGCTGAGTTTGGTTTTTTAGGGGTAGTAGTATATACACGTGTAC
>CBFGOI010000173.1:0-5723 GCA_965650335.1 uncultured Pedobacter sp.
TCATTCCAAAAGTCATATTAAAAATGGAGCTAAGCCAGCCGGTAGAACCAGACTTTGTAGAAACAATAACGCCCGAAGAAGAGTGGTTTTCAATTGCCTGTCCATATGAGATTTTGTATCTGGCAGAAACATGAGAAGATGTTCCAATAAATAAATCGTTGAAGGCGAGTAACCGCTGCCCATCATTTAAACTTGCCTCAGCGAACGTAGCAGTTCTGCAGACGTAGTTATTACTCATCACTTTTTCAACCGCTTCAACAAAATTATCCGGTGTATAGGGAAGCAGGTAGCCATCATACCGCTCACTATCCGGATTTATAGCGATAATGGGATTTCCATTTACATATTTGGCCGTATTGGCAACAAGTCCGTCCTGACCTACCACTACAACAAGTTGATTTTCATTAAAAAGAAAAGATGGCAGAAATGATCTGTCAACGATTTTGTTTTTTATAACCTTTGATAAATTTCGCTGAACTGTCGACAAGGATGTTTGAAACTGGTCATGCTCAATTTCATATTCCTCAAAATTTCCACCTGAGCGCTCAATGTAAAACTTAGCCTGAGCTTTCGTATTGAAACGTTCAATAAGTATTTCAAGCCGCGTTTTATTCTTTACGAGAATGGCGTACTCAAAGCTCATTTTTTGTCTTTACTGTCGCTTAATATAGACTCAAGTAGATCAGGGCTTATATTTAAAGTGCCAATTTTTTCGGCATTATCAGCTAACTGGCGGAAGGCAAGGGCAATATTAAATTTCGGATCCGGGTTGTTATTAAGTGCAGTAATAGTCTTCCAGTCCATCTCTTTGTAAGGCTTCAATGTCGTTTCAATTACATAGCCTTGTGTATCCGCTTCTTTGCGTTCATTTTCTGTTTTCTGATCGATTAAAAGTTTTCGTTGATCCTCTACAGAGATATCTGCCTTAACTTTCATCTCTCTGAGCTTTCTGTCATTATCAGCTTTTTGGATCTCGGCTTCCATCTTTTTCTCGTCAATTTTCTTCCGTTTTTCCTCCACAGCTATTTCAGTGCTGAGCTCACTTTCTTTAATAATTCGTTCTTGTTCAACAGCAAAGTTGCGCCGAACATAAACCGCCTGATCAGCTTCCTGCGACAAACGCTCGCGTGTTTCGGTTTCAAGCGCTCTCGCCATTTCAGGACTAGCCTTTATGGCCAGAATGCTGACACTAAGTATATCAATACCTAAAATGGAGATAGCCTGAGAGCTCTTTAAGCCCTCTGAGATTTTCTCCTCAATAGTTTTTGCGGAGCGTATAGCTTCTTTCAAGCCTAACTGATGAATAAATGAAGATGTCGCTGTTTGTGCCTCATTAATTAATCGTTGGTTCAGCTTCTCAACATCGTTCTTTTTATAGATACCATTATCATTCACAGTAAAGTCGAGCATTTCTGCCAGTTGCTTCGGGTTTCCAATCTTATAAGTAACCTGACCCTGTATAGAGATGCTTTGATAATCGTGAGTGGTCTCATTAAAAATAAACGGAAGATCATTACTTCCCATAGGAATAGCTGCAATTGAGCTGTTGGGAGTAAAGTAGAAGAATGATAATCCGCGACCTTCTTTCTCTATGTTCCCATTTTTGTAATGAATAACATAGGTCATCGAATCGAATTTGATATAACTAATTCCGAACATAAATTATGACAGGTTTGAGGTCTAAAGATAATTAAAACGCTCAATTAGCCTAATGTTTCTAATTAACACTCAGGTAGTCTGTCTAATAGATAAGTAAACTCCCGCCGTAACCCCTCCTGTTCAATCAAAAAACATTCGCACCTTGCGGATCCCTTGCGAACTTAAAACTTCAGCTATACTCAACTTTGAGCATCAATTCGATGCACATGAAATCTATACAATCTAATTACTCGCTCTATTCAGATAAATTTCTATCCCAGTCTTTCCCAAAATTTCTCAAAAAGGCTCGATTCCGATGGGGATTTTTAAAAGTCCCCATTGAGTCTCTCGAACACTTCTTTCCTTTACAAAAAACATAGGTAGTACCTAAAACTACCCAGTTTAAGTTTTCGGAATCCGAAACTTTGATATGTGGAAGGTACCAACAGCCTGAATAAAAAACACACACCTCCGGTACAAGGTGTGAAGAATAATTTGCCGGTATCGGGAATTTTGAAACCTATAAATGAGGAACATTATGTCAGTGGAAATCATCACCAAAGAAGACTTACAGCAGTTTAAGTCCGAGTTATTAGAAGAGCTGCTAAAGATTATTCAGCCAAATCAGCCCCAGGGAAAACAGTGGCTAAAAAGTCAGGACGTGCGGAAACTCCTGAACATCTCACCAGGCACTTTGCAAAATCTGCGAATTAACGGCACCCTGCGCTTCACCCAGGTAGGCACCATCTACTACTACAAACAGGAAGACATTTACAGCCTGCTTGAAAACGGAAGTAGCACCCAGCAAAAGAACATTTCTATCACCGGACGATTTATGAAGAGCTTATGATAGTACAGGAAGCAAAGCGCTTTAACACGCTTTTTAAACGCATCGCAAACGACCCGGAATTACTGACTTCACACATCAGCCTGTTTACTGCACTCTTTATCTGCTGGCAACGGAAGAACTTTAAGAGTCCGTTTTCGGTAACCCGAAAAGAGCTGATGGGCTACTCAAAAATTGCATCAATCGCTACCTATCACAAGTGCATCAAAGAACTTCATGAGTCGGGCTACATCAAGTATGAACCATCGTATCACCCGAAGATTGGGAGCCTGATTTATTGGAATGTAAATAATAGTTGAATAATCCTTTAAGATTTGGCCTAAAGAGGCGCCTTATTTCCTTGGCGTTTTGCAGGGAGCAAGTTTGTGTTTTTGTTCCACAAAAACTCTTCCGGCGGTAGCCGGAACCAACTTGCCTTTTTCTCCCGATGGTCGCAAAAGGATTAAAGAATTTGAAAAGAGATTATGGAAGAGACCTTAGAAAAACCAAAGAAGCATAAGGGAGGAAGACCTGTAAAACGGATCAAACTATGCAATGATATCCGGGTAAGAGTGACCAATACCGAGCTTCTTCTTATCAAGCACAAAGCAAAGGAAGCGAGGATGTCTGTCAGCGAATGGTTTCGCCAAGCTGCCAAACGGGCCAAGGTCGTGGCCCGTTTAAGTCCGGAAGACTTAGTCCACTTAAGAATGCTAGCCGGTATGGCTAATAACTTAAACCAGACCACACACCTGGCCCATAAGGAAGGATTATTATCAATTCTGAAACGCTGCCGCGATATCCTTTTTGAGATTGACGAAACCTTGAAAAAACTAAACGCTGATGATCGGGAAAGTTAAAACCGGAAAAAGCTTTGCAGGCTGTATCCGCTATAACCTGGAACGGGAGGAAGCGACTATCCTTCACGCAGAGGGAATCAGAGCGGATAGCATTCAACACATTATCAACGACTTCAACATGCAGCGGAAAATGAACCCGGAACTTGGGCAAGCAGTCGGGCACATTGTCCTAAGTTGGAGCGTGCAGGATAAAGAGAAGCTAAGTCCTGATACGATGGCGCAGCATGCAAAGGAATACCTGCAGAAAATGAAGATTGCAGATACACAGTTCCTGGTTGTTCAGCATCACGACCGGGAGCATCCGCATATTCACATCGTGTACAATCGGGTAAACAATGAAGCGAAGACTATATCTGACCAGTATCAGCGAAAGCGAAACGCGGAAGTTTGTAAGCAGCTCACTTTAAAACATGGCTATCACATGGCCCAGGGAAAAGCACAGGTGAACCGGCCCAGACTTACGGGAGCAGATAGAATTAAGTACCAGCTCTATGATGCTATCAAAGAAGCATCAGCACCGGCAAAAACATGGAAAGAACTTGAAAATCTGCTAAATCGACAAGGTATTGAACTGCACTATAAATATAAAGGTGGAACAGCCGAAATTCAGGGAATTTCATTCAGCAAGGGTGGCTTAAAACTGAAAGGTTCAGAGATTGACCGGAGCTTGAGCTATTCTAAGCTGAACCAGCAGATTGAACAAAATCATCAAAAAGAAATTAGGCAACAACAGAATCCGAAGACTTTCGACCAGGATGAAATTGAAATTACTACCGAACCAATATTGGCAAAACTTCTGAATGCTTCGGGCTACGAGGAAGCTGTCGACTTCCATCTATTAAAGCGTAAGAAAACTAAACGTACAATTTCTCAGGGAAGATCATTATGAAGAAAACTATTGAAGAACAGCTGGAAGAACAGGAAGAAGTGCTACAGCTCATGCTTACCAAATTACAGACATTAGAAAACCGGAAGATTGAGTTTCCAGAAATCCGTATACCGGATTATAGCAATCAACTTGAGATAATGAAAAAAGAATTGTTACGGGTGAATCATTGTTATCCGGTTGATAAGATTGAGGAGCAAATCACAAAGATTAAAAATTTGAGTAATGGATTGCCTGAAGTAATTAAGGTGCGGCGATATCATCATTTTGAGGATAAGTCTAAGGGCTTCATTATTGGAGCAGTTGTTCTGCTCCTAGTGAGTGCCATGGTCATGGGTATATCTGTTAGTATGTGGACGGAGAACGGGAGGTTGAATGAGAATTCTGTAAAGTTTCGGGTAATTAGGCAAGGATATCCCAATGTTGCTTATTGGGCCGATACCACGTATCATAGAGACCCGGAGGAGATACAATTACTTACCGACAAGTTAGAGAGTGAACAGGCAGCAGCTGCACTGGCTGAGGCTGCAGCTAAAGCCAAAATAAAGGAGGTTCAACAAAGCAACAAAAGGTTTAAGAAACTTAGAATAAAGCTTAATAACAGGTAGTACCTTCGATCGCCTACTATCTTTGAAGTATCTTTATTTATTTTCGAATAAGAGCAATATTAGGAGCTCCTCATCCTGATTTGTCAAAACATAATATTATCATTGATACCGAAAAGGCGCTCCTTACTTACTACAGAAACTTAATGGCTTTTAACGAAGATTCCAGAGTTAAAATTTCAACATTGCTGCATTTGACTAAGCTAGGTTATGATTACATTTCTCGCAAGGAACATCTTAAGAGGAATGAGGAAACTAATATTTTCCCAGGGATATTTCAGGATAGTATAGGTAGAATTAACCCTACATTATCAACGCTGGAAATAAAGGCACCTTGAGAAAATAAGTTTGAAGCTAGATTATGACGATTTAGGAAGAGAGTTTTATAAATCATTGACCGCAACTTCCGGCTTAAAGCTATTTGATTTCAATAATCTGCAGAATAACAGCTTCAACGTAACAACCGAACTTACCTGCAAAAATGGCGATGAAGAATTTCGACCAGATGTCACTGTGCTGATTAATGGTATGCCTTTGATTTTTAAACTTACGGTCGCCCATGTCCTCGAACAACCCGGGACAAAACTTGTCTTTCCAGAGCTTGACTTAGTCAATAGATTTTGATAATTCCCTAACCAGTTCGCCAATGCTTCCTGATTCCTCGTTTCTAAACGATTTATCAGTGTACAAGCTGGCGCAATATTTACTTGAGGATTTCAAATGCCGCCATTCATCCCACAAGCGATTGTAGGTCTTAATTGCTGACCGTACCCGCTCCTTATCTAAAGTGCCGTTCCTTTTTGCCCGAGCATTCTCGATCATAAGAATCCACATCTGTTCAATTAATTCATATTTTATCCGGCCATAGGTGCTCGAAACTTCTATTGCTTCCTGTGTTTCTGCGTCTT
>CBFGOI010000174.1:0-5651 GCA_965650335.1 uncultured Pedobacter sp.
GGATTGCAAAGGTGAGACTTTTTTCCGTCTCTGCAAAGAAAATTTATCCTTTTTTGAAACATTAGACCATTGACCCTGTTTATCAGTGCTTTATTTTTTCCCTGCAGTCCTCCCGCACACCCTTTGGTTCCGGTTTATTTGCTTTTTCTGCAAACACCTATCAAAGTTAAGTACTTTCTGCTCCACTGTCAAGAGACTTTTCAAGGTTTTCAGTAATAGATGACATGTTTTCGATAAACCTATATTTATAGCCCCATTGTGGAAGTAAATAATTAGAGACGCTGACAATTAGCCCCGATAGAAACGATTAGGCCGAATAGAGCGAGGTCAATGAGGCGGAATGAGGACTAAAAGTGTATAGCGGGACAAACCTTTGGTTAATAGCCCGGAATGTCCGCTCAAAAAAAGTCTCAGCATATATATAACTATTGAGAACCCTTAAACACTATCCTTATATATATGGTATACACATATAGTTATGGAACGAAATCATAACAGATGTTAAAGTATGTTAAAGTAAAAGCTAAATTCTATTTTTAAGATACTTTAGAGACCGATTAATTTATTGAAATTAAATTGAAATTAACCTATCTTTGCGCAATGTTTAAAAACAAGCAATTTTTAACGTATTGTTTAATACTATTAATAACTATTGTTGCGGGTTGTAAGAGCAAGTTCGAAAAACTTCAGCAAAGCACCAATACCGCAAAAAAATACCAGGAAGCTTTGCGCTTATATAATAAAGGTGACTATAACAAGGCCTTAATATTATTTGATGATTTGATGCAGTCGTACCGTGGGCGGTCGGAAGCCGAGGATCTTTCATACTACTTTGCATATACTAATTACAAATTAAAGGATTACGCCACCGCACGTTACCAGTTTAAGGTTTTTGCAGATACGTATCCGAATAGCCCAAGAGCTGAAGAAAGCAGATTCATTTCTGCATACTGTTATTATTTAGAGTCTCCTAATTATACACTGGATCAAGAAAATACTATACGAGCAATTGAAGCACTACAATTGTTTATTAACTTATTTCCAAAAAGCCAACGTGTTGAAGAAGCAAGTACCTTAATAGCTAACTTACGCGATAAGCTTGAAAAAAAATCGTATGCTAACGCTAAGCTTTATTATGACATCGGTGACTATAAATCTGCAGTGGTTGCGTTTAAAAATTCATTAAGAGACTTCCCTGATACCAAATATGCAGAAGAAATGGAGTACCTGACTGTTAAAGCGCAACAGCAATATGCGGCAAACAGCTTGGAAACACGCCAGGAAGAACGTTTTAATGAAGCTATCCAGTATGCAAATGAGTTTGAGGAGAACTATCCAAATAGTGCATATTTAAAAGAGATTCAATCGATCAAAACGAATTCCGAACAAAAGATAATTGCAGTGAAGAAATCACTAGCGTCTATGATGGCGCCAAAAGATAAAGAGAAACAGGCAGATACAACACAAAAAAATTGAAATTAATATGAACACTCCTAAAAATACCGTTCCAACAAGTACCATCACACGTGATGTCCGTCAGCTTGATGTGAAAACAGATAATATATATGAGTCATTGGTTATTATTGCTAAGAGGGCAAATCAGATTTCAAATAACCTGAAAGAAGAGCTGAATGGTAAATTATCTGAATTTGCATCTTCAAACGATAACCTGGAGGAAATTTTCGAAAATCGTGAACAAATAGAAATTTCTAAGCATTATGAGCGCTTGCCAAAGCCAACTCTTATTGCAGTTGATGAATTTTTGAATGATAAAATATATTACAGAAATCCTTCTAAAGAACAACAAGGTTAGTCTTGTTGTTCTTCTAAAAAATTGCTTTTGATTCTTTCACGAAAGGTTTAAAGGCAATTTTTTTATGTAAGTTTGGGCATATAATATGCTTAAAGGAAAAAATATATTACTCGGCGTTTGCGGCAGTATAGCAAGTTATAAATCAGCTTATTTAACCAGACTATTGGTTAAAGCTGGTGCAAATGTTAGAGTGATTATGACTAATGACGCGAAAAGCTTTATTACTCCCCTCACTCTTTCTACTCTCTCTAAAAATCCCGTTTACTCTGATTATTTTGATGAAGCTACAGGCGAGTGGAATAATCATGTAGATTTTGGTTTGTGGGCGGATTATTTCCTATTGGCCCCTGCTACAGCAAATACCCTTGCTAAACTTGCAAACGGCCTGTGCGATAATCTACTTGCTGCCACTTACCTCTCTGCAAAATGCCCGATATATTTTGCTCCGGCGATGGATCTTGATATGTGGAAGCATCCTGCCACTCAAGAAAATATTTCAAAGTTAGAGCGATATGGCAACATTCAAATAAAACCAGAATACGGGGAACTTGCGAGTGGCTTAGTCGGTGAAGGACGCATGGCCGAACCTGAAGAGATTATAAGCTTTCTGAAAGCACATATAAAAACAACTCTTCCTTTCTCAGGGAAGCGAGTTTTAATTACCGCTGGCCCTACTTATGAACCTATAGACCCCGTTCGTTTCATTGGAAATCACTCTTCCGGAAAAATGGGATTTGCTCTTGCGGAAGAATTATCCGCTCAAGGTGCGGAAGTTATTCTAATTTCCGGTCCAAGCTCAGAAAGAACAATAAGTGATAATATTCTTCGTATTGATGTAGGTTCCTCCGGCGAAATGCTGAATGAGGTATTAGAGCATTTTACTGAAAGCGATATCACGATCATGAGTGCTGCTGTGGCAGATTATCGACCAAAGGAAATTTCGACTGAAAAAATAAAGAAACATTGCAATGAGTTTAATCTCGAGCTTGTTAAGACTACCGATATCCTCTCTGAACTTGGCAAACGAAAACACAAGGAGCAGATCCTAATAGGATTTGCACTGGAAACCGAAAATGAAGAAGAGAATGCAAAGGATAAGCTAGTGAGAAAAAACCTTGATTTTATTGTTCTGAATTCTTTAAGAGACAAGGGTGCCGGCTTTAAAAGAGACACAAATAAAGTGACAATCATCGACAGAAATCTCACTATCAAAACCTATCCCTTAAAAACCAAACAAGAGGTTGCAAAAGATATCTGCCAAAAAATTATAGACCTGATATAATGTTAAAACGAATCTCCTTAGTAGTAGCTCTAGTCATACTTGCAAACTTTGCTCATTCTCAAGAATTGAATGCCCGGGTTCAAATTCTATCCCAGCAAATTCAAAACACCAACAGAAGAGTATTGGATATACTGGAAGTATCAATGAGAGATTTTCTGAATACAAGGCGATGGTCAACAGATAACTTCCAGACCCAGGAGCGTATAGATTGTAATTTCATAATAAATATCACTGAGTGGGATGGCGGATCAAATTATAAGGCTGATGCCCAGATACAATCAAGCAGACCGGTATACGGCAGCACATTCAACAGCACAGTATTAAATTACAGTGATAAAGAATTTGGCTTTAATTATACAGAAGGCCAGCCACTCGATTATTCTGACCAGAACTATATCAATAATCTAAGTTCGCTACTGGCATTTTATGCCTATGTTATTGTAGGTTTAGATTATGATACGTTTTCAAAATTTGGAGGAAGTACGTTATATGCGAAGGCACAAACCATTATAAACAACTCGCAAAACGCACCATTTCCCGGGTGGAAAGCCTTTGAAAGTTTGAAAAACCGATACTGGCTGGCAGAGAATTTAACAAATAAGGCATATAACCCGATTAGAGAATCTCTATACAACTATCATAGACTGGGTCTGGATGTAATGTATGATAATCAATCAAAAGGCAGAAAGGAGATATTGAGTGTTCTTCCCCACCTTCAAAAAATAGATAAGTTAAAACAGGGTTCGATGTTAAACCAGTTATTCTTCACAGCCAAAGCTGACGAACTCGTTAATATATTAAGCCAATCAGATCCGAAGGAAAGGATGAATGCCTACAATATATTGTCGGTTTTGGATCCAGCCAATGTCACCAAGTACGATGTTTTAAAGCGTGCAGCTCGTTAATCTAAATGTGATATTTTTGCCAAACTATGCTCAATCGTCTTGTCATTCGCAATTATGCTTTAATAGAAGATCTTGATATTTCGTTTTCAACTGGATTAAACATACTAACAGGGGAAACAGGTGCGGGTAAATCCATTATTATGGGCGCATTGTCGCTTATCCTGGGAAATCGGGCCGAGAGTCGATATTTTTTCAATCAACAAAAAAAATGCATTATTGAAGGCTACTTCAAGATCCAAGGTTACAATCTTCAATCCTTTTTTGATGAGAATGAGCTAGATTATGAAGAGGAAACAGTTTTACGAAGGGAAATATCTTCAGAAGGAAAATCGCGCTCGTTCATTAATGATACTCCTGTAAATCTTACTACCTTAAAACAACTTGGAGAACTGCTAATCGATATCCATTCGCAACATGCTACTTTTGAGATAAATGATGAAAATTTTCAGCGACTCGTTATTGACACCTTAGCTGCAAATGAAGCACTTCTATCCGAATACCAGAAGAAATTTAAAACTTATCAAGAAGATCAGCGAAAACTTAACATATTAAAAGAAACAAGTCGGAAAGCGAAATCTGAGCTTGATTATCTTCAATTCCAGATGGATGAATTCGAAGAGGCGAATCTTTCCACGGATGAGCAGGAAAAACTCGAGCAAGAACTCGAGGCATTAACGCATGCAGAGGAGATAAAACGCAACCTGATTTCTGCATCTTATATTCTAAGTGAGAGTGATCAGGCTTTGGTCATACAACTGAAGGAATCTCTTTCTCAGCTACAACAGGTTAGTAAGTATTTAAAGGAAGGAGAACTGCTAGTTGACAGACTTCAGAGCTGCTTTATTGAGATAAAGGATATTGCCTCGGAAATAGAGCATTTGGAACAGAAGACGATGGTTAATGAAGCGCGGTCTGGAGAGATTAATAATAGATTAAGTTCGATTTACAATTTGCAGAAAAAGCATCATGTAAATTCTGTCGCCGAATTACTGGATATCCATCGCCAGATCAAGCTAAGGATCGATTCGATTTCCATTACAGACGACGAAATAATAAAGCTCGAAAAAGGCGTTAAAGACCTTTATGCCGACCTAAACGTAATTTCGGAAACTCTTTCGGCTAGCAGAAATGAAGTAATTCCAGCTATAGAGGAAAAAGTAAAAGAAACACTTACAGAAGCGGGGATGCCGCATTCGGTATTGCAGATTCATAATACTCTTTTAGACGAGGGCATATTTAATGTTTTTGGGCGGAATAAAATTGAATTTATGTTTTCTGCCAATAAGGGTCAGGTGGCTGCTCCGATGAATAAAGTTGCCTCCGGTGGCGAACTTTCGCGCCTGATGCTTACTGTTAAATCTTTAATCTCCCGGCACATTGCATTGCCGACAATAATCTTCGATGAGATAGATACGGGGATCTCTGGCGAAATAGCTTTAAAAGTAGGTGCAATCATGGAACGTCTTTCTGAAACAATGCAGGTTATAGCAATAACGCATCTACCTCAAATAGCGAGCAAAGGACAAGCCCATTATTGGGTTTATAAAGATGATCACCAGGATAAAACCCACACCAATATTCGCCTATTAAATTCCGAAGAAAGAATTGTAGAAATTGGCAAAATGCTCAGCGGAGAAAACCCGGGCGAAGC
>CBFGOI010000175.1:0-5587 GCA_965650335.1 uncultured Pedobacter sp.
GTTAAACCGAAAATTATTCCGAGGGTAAATCTACTCTCAAACTCAAAAATTAAGTATATGCCGCTTATAATCGCTAATCCGGTAAAGATCTCAAGCTTGGATATCTTTTGCCTGTTTAAAAGGGGTTCTAAGATGGCAGTGAACAAGGTTAAGGAAGAGAGACAAACCAGAGTAACTGATACCGTCGAAGACTTGATAGACTGGAAAAAAAGTATCCAGTGAGCCCCAACAATTGCTCCGGTAAAGAATAATTTCAGGAAGGCATTTGTGCCTATTTTTAGAGATGTTTTGGTGCTTTTGAAATAGAGATAGAGGGTGATAATGGCAATCAGAACACGGTACCAAACCAGGTGTGTTGCCGAAATAGAAATCAGCGCACCGAGGATCCCGGTGAAGCCCCAAACAAAAACAGTCAGGTGTAAAACTACCAGGTTCCGCTTGAGTTGAGAGGCAGAATGAGACATGTTTTTCTAGATTATTTTGGTGCTTTTATCAGTAGATAAAAGCCCAGAATTCCAAAAAGTATATTCGGAATCAGAGCCGCAATTATTGGCGGCAAGCCTCCTTTCAGGGAGAACATATTGGCAAATTGTATAAATAATATGTAAACAAAACTAAGCAAAATGCCCAAGCCCAGTGGCAATCCAACACCCCCACGTACCTTTCTGGATGATAATGCAACACCCATTAATGTGAGCACAAAAGAGGAAAACGGATAAATAAAACGGCGGTATTTTTCTAATAAAAGCTCGTTCATAATGCCTGCCCCACGTATTTTTTCTTTGTCAATACGAGTGTTCAGCTCTCGCATGTTCATTGCTTTCGTCAGGTTATCATAGATCTCGAAATCTACAGGCTTCATATCCAGAGTGGTGTCTTTTACCGTGCCCGATGTCATTGTTTCTTTCAGGCCATTTATCATTCTGGTGGAATAATTTTCCAGTTTCCATTTAACCTTAACCGAGTCCCATAAAATTCTGTCAGACATAGTTTTCTCAACCAGCTGATCGCCTTTAAATCTCTCTAAGGAGAATTTATAACCTATTTTCTGATTGTTATCAAAGTTTTCGATGAACACATAACTATCCTTATTTAGCTGTAAATGTGTGTACATTTTGGTGTTGTCGGTCTTGGGATTAATATAGACGTTTTCAAATTCCACCAATAGTTGATTTGTTTCCGGAATTATAAAAAGGTTAAATATCAGCGTTACTACGAAAATTACAAATGAAGAAATAAAGTAGGGCCGTAAAAAGCGGTTGAAGCTTACACCACCACTTAAAATGGGTACAATTTCGGTCTGGTCCGCCATCTTTGCCGTGAAAAAAATCACGGCTATGAAGTTAATTAGCGGAGACAAAAAGTTAAGATAGAAAGGAATAAATCCGGCATAATATTCAAAAATGATCTTTGAAACGGGTGCATCATTCCTGATAAAGTCATCCAGTCGTTCTGAAATATCGAAAACCACAATGATAACAGAAAAAATTACCATGGTAAACACAAAGGTTCCGAGGTATTTCTTGATTATGTACCAATCGAGGATTCCAATTTTTGACATACCTTATAAACGCTGAGATAGTTGATTTACCATTTTTGTTTTCCAGTCATAGAATTCTCCTGAAATTATCTTCTCGCGAGCCTCGCCCACCAGCCAAATATAGAAGTGCAGGTTGTGTAAGGTTGCTATTTGAGCTCCTAAAATTTCCTTAGAAGTGATTAGATGCCGAAGATACGCTTTTGAATAATTCAGATCTGAAAACAGATCGCTGTCTTCTTCAATGGCGCTAAAATCATCTTTCCACTTTTCATTCCGGATATTAATTATGCCATTCTTAGTGAAAAGCATTCCATTGCGGGCATTTCTTGTAGGCATTACACAGTCAAACATGTCGATGCCCAGCGCGATATTTTCGAGAATATTAACAGGTGTGCCTACGCCCATTAAATAACGAGGCTTTTCGTAAGGTAAAATATCGCAAACCACTTCGGTCATTGCATACATTTCTTCTGCCGGCTCGCCCACAGAAAGTCCGCCGATGGCATTGCCTTCACGATTGAAAGAAGCGATAACCTCGGCCGATTTTTGCCTTAAATCTTTATACACAGATCCCTGAACGATGGGGAACAGAGTTTGTGAATAACCATATTTAGGTTCGGTATTGTCGAATCTGTCGCAGCAGCGTTTAAGCCAACGGTGGGTCATTTCAATCGACTTACGGGCATAGTTATAATCGCATGGATAGGGAGTACATTCGTCGAAAGCCATGATAATGTCTGCTCCAATCACTCGCTGAATGTCCATTACATTCTCGGCTGTAAACAAATGTTTCGAACCATCTATATGCGATCTGAAGGTAACTCCTTCTTCTTTAATCTTCCGGACTTCACTTAATGAATATACCTGGTAACCTCCGCTATCGGTAAGAATTGGTTTATTCCACCCGTTAAATTTATGCAAACCTCCGGCTTTTTCGAGGGTACTTAACCCGGGACGCAAATATAAATGATACGTATTTCCAAGAATGATCTGTGCTTTTATGTCTTCGCTAAGCTCGCGCTGATGAACAGCTTTGACGGTGCCTGCAGTGCCAACCGGCATGAAAATAGGCGTTTTTATAGTTCCGTGATCTGTTGTAATTTCTCCGGCACGCGCTTTCGAAAATTTATCTGATGCTTCTAGTTTAAATCTCATTATAAAGTCGCAAAAATACTAAAATATTACAGGCTTGACCGATTAAATATGAGCAGGAAAAATCGCTCAGGTTTATCACCTTCTGCCTCCGTACCGCTCTGCGAATGCCCTTAAATAATTTGATTTCTTCTTTAAATAAAAAACCAAAAAACTCCCTGAAAATTTAGAACTTTGCCGTTTCGTGTTTTAACGTTAATATATTGGTAGATAATCTTTATATCGCGGTTTTTCTTTTACTGCAATTAGCTTTCTGGGTTCAACTATATTATATTACCCTTGTAAATTCCCGTTTAAGCAAATTTAAAATTGCTGAAGAGGCGGAGGTTTTAGTAAAACGTCCTGTTTCGGTAATTATTTGTGCCAGAAACGAAGAAAAAAATCTCACCAAGAATCTGCAGTTAATTCTAGAACAAAATTATCCTGATTTCGAAGTAATTGTTGTCAACGATTGTTCCGGCGATGATTCGCACATGGTTTTGCGTGGTTTGGCATCTCTATATCCTCATTTGAAAGTGGTTACCATAAATGAGCACGAGCGGTTTAAGCACGGAAAAAAGTTCGCTGTAACTTTGGGTATTAAAGCGGCACGTAAAGAGTATTTGCTGTTTACAGATGCAGATTGCGAACCCTCATCCTCGCTCTGGATTGAAAAGATGCAGCAACATTTTCAGGATAAAACTGAAATTGTGCTGGGGTACTCTCCATATAAAAAGAATGGCAGCTTTTTAAATAAAATTATTCGATTTGAGACGTTTATCACGGCAATAAATTATTTTTCGTTTGCCCTTTCGGGAAAGCCATACATGGGAGTGGGCAGAAATATGGCCTATACCAAGTCGCTTTTTTTCCGGGGGAAAGGCTTTGCTTCACATATGCATATCCCTTCCGGGGATGACGACTTATTTGTAAATCAAAATGCCAATCCGTCCAATGTTGCTATAGAAATTCGCCCCGAAACCCATGTTTGGTCTGAACCAAAGGAAAGTTTTTCTTCCTATTTTACCCAGAAAGTGCGACACATGGGAGCCGGCAAGGCTTATAAGGCAGAGCATAAACGCATGCTTTCATTTCAGGCTGGGTCTGCCTTGCTGTTTTATGCCTCGCTTATTGCTTTAGTGTTTTTACACGCACAGTGGTGGATGTTGCTGTCTTTTTATTTATTGAGGCTAGCAGCTCAAGTATTTGTATTTTACCCGGTTATGAAAAAGCTGGATTGCAAAGATTTAATTTGGTGGGTTCCTGTTTTGGATTTCATTTTTAATTTTTATATACTAGTGCTTAGCATAATTTCTTTATTTAAGAAAAAAGTTAAATGGAAGTAAATCCGAATTTCTCTGCGAACGCAGTAAACGATTTTAACCTGGTGTTGCGGGCCAAAGATGGAGATCAAAAAGCGTATGCTGAGCTGATGCAGCGTTATAAAGACTCAATTTATTTCATGGCCCTGAAAATGGTTAACAACAAAGACGATTCCATGGATCTTACAGTTGAGACCTTCGGTAAAGCTTTTGAAAATATTGATAAATATAAACCCGACTTTGCTTTTAGTACCTGGCTGTTTCGAATTGCAACCAATAACTGCATCGATTTTATCCGCAAAAAGCGTTTGAAAATGGTTTCTATCAATTCTATGGTAGATGATGAAGGTGATGAACGCCCTTTGCAAATAAAGTCAGACACTCTTAATCCTGAAGAAACTTCGATAAAAAAACAACAGCAAGAACAATTGAAAATTATTGTTGATAAGCTGCCACAACGCTATAAAACGCTTATTGTGTTGAGATACTTTGAAGAACTGTCTTATGAAGAAATAGCTCAGCAATTAGACTTACCTTTGGGAACTGTTAAAGCACAATTATTTAGGGCAAGAGATTTGTTACATAATGTTCTTAGCAGAAGAAAGAAAAACCCAGGCAGTGACTTCTGATATTATTTATAAATACTTCCCCAATTTAAGTGTTGAGCAAAAGGAGCAATTCGATAAACTTGAAGAATTGTACACCTTTTGGAATGCCCAGATCAATGTTATTTCCCGCAAGGATATTGATAGTTTATATGTGCACCATATTTTACATTCGCTAGGGATAGCGAAAGTGTTAGAATTCTTACCCGGCGAGAAAGTTCTGGATGTAGGTACCGGAGGCGGCTTTCCCGGCATTCCTTTGGCGATATTATTCCCTGAAACGCATTTCCATTTGGTGGATTCAATAGGCAAAAAGATCAAGGTTGTACAAGAAGTTTCGAAGGCTATAGGTTTAAAAAATTTGGTTGCCACACATGCACGTGCCGAGCAGATTGACGATAAATTTAATTTCATTATATCCAGGGCGGTAACTCAGTTAAAAGATTTTTACCCATGGGTGCGCGGTAAGTTTTCTAAAACACCATTGAACAAATTGCCCAATGGTGTTTTGTACCTCAAAGGAGGAGATTTAGAACAGGAACTCAAGGAGTCCAAGCTTAAAGAAGTTCATCTCTATCCTCTTTCATCTTATTTTGCTGAGGATTATTTTGAGACGAAGTACGTGGTGTATTTTCCGGCTCAATAAGCTTGTTTGAACTCAACATTCCATTCCTCTATCTTTTATTCTGTTTAGGATATTTTAAATCTTTTTTGATTTAACTAAATCGGATCTCCTATAATTATTAGGGATTTACTTTTTTCCTTAGTCGGATCTCCTATAATTATTACAGATTTACCTTTTTCCTTAGTCGGATCTCCCGTAATTGTTTCGGATTTGGTTTTCTCCTTAACCGGATCACCTCTAAAAGTTTCTGCTTTGGGTTCAGCCGGTGGAGGTGGCGGAGCCTGCTCATTGCTCTTATTTTTAACAGGTCTTGCCACAGGATGCGTAAACTTGACATTTTCAACTTTTGGTCTGTTTATTGACT
>CBFGOI010000176.1:0-5570 GCA_965650335.1 uncultured Pedobacter sp.
CGAGCCCTCGGAAAAGGATATAATGAAAAAACCTCCGCGAAAAGCAAATGCAAACATCTTTTCGGATAACCTTGGAAACAAAATTCTTGCAATGGGTTTTTTTATGGGAATTCTTACCCTAACCAGTCAGCTGATATTGGTTAATGAAGGAATAGAGCATTGGCAAACTATGATATTTACCATTTTATGTTTTTCTCAGCTTTGGCATGTTCTTGCTATTCGGAGTGAAACAAAAACCTTGTTTAAACTTGGTATATTTACTAATATATATTTGCTTGCAGCAGTTATCTTTACAGTTGGTCTTCAATTATTGATAATTTACACCCCCGCAATAGGCCTGTTTTTTCATACTTCTCCTCTCAGTTTTAAAGAAATAATGTTCTCGGTTTTTATTTCCAGCCTGGTGTTTGTAGTGCTCGAACTTAGTAAGGTTATGATCAAAAAAGGTCTGAATAATGCGCCTTAAGGGCTCTAGATATTGATTATTATCAGTATGTTAACTAATTTGAATCAGGATGAAATGATCGGCTTTGGCCTAACTTTAAAATAAAAAGTGATGGATATATACATTAAGCGGTTCAATCAAATCGGTGTTTCTGATATTGCCGAGGTGGGGGGTAAGAATTCATCATTAGGAGAAATGTATTCAAATTTATCTGCCCATGGAATCTTGGTTCCAAACGGGTTTGCCGTTACAGCCTTCGCATTTAAACATTTTATTGAGCATAATAAATTAGATGGTGTTCACGCAAAATTACTCTCAAAGCTTAATCGCGATACGTTCAAAAATTTATCGGAAATAGGATTGGAGGCCCGGAAAGTTATTCTTGAAAGCCGGATTCCCGAAGACTTGGCAGACGCAATTCTTGGCGCATATAAAAATCTATCCGCCGCACAGGCAGAAGTTGCAATTCGCAGCAGTGCAACTGCGGAAGATTTGCCCGATGCAAGTTTTGCGGGACAGCACGAATCTTATTTAAACATAAAAGGCGAGAAAGCCGTATTGGATGCCGTTAAAAGATGTTATGCCTCTCTTTATACCGACCGCGCCATTAAATATCGTGAAGACAAAGGATTTGAACATTCTAAAGTTTTACTATCTGTCGGTGTTCAGTTAATGATTCGCTCGGACAAAGCCTGCTCAGGAATCGGTTTTACCCTCGAACCTGAATCGGGATTCCGAAATGTTATCCATTTGGCGGGAGTATGGGGTTTGGGAGAAAATATAGTGCAGGGTCAGGTAATTCCTGATGAGTTTTTACTGTTTAAGCCTGCGCTACAAAATAAAAAGAAGGCAATTTTGCAGAAAAATCTTGGAAGCAAATCGAAGATGATGATTTATTCGGGCGTCGGGGCCGATCAGCCTACATTAAACCTGGATACACCTCCCGAACTTAAATCAAAATTTGTGTTAACCGATGATGAAATTACTCAGCTTGGTAATTGGGCCCTTATAATTGAAGATCACTATCAAAAACCGATGGATATTGAATGGGCAAAAGACGGCGAAACTAACTTGCTGTATATTTTGCAAGCAAGGCCAGAAACTGTACATAGCAGAACCCGCCCCACATCCATTACAGAATATACACTGCAGGAGCGAGGAGAAGTTTTAACTACGGGCGAAGCAATTGGAAATAAAATAGCCGCAGGTAGGGCGAAAATTCTTTCCTCGCCCGAGGAAGGATATAAATTAGAACCCGGAGATATCTTAATAACAGGTGGTACCAGTCCGGATTGGGACCCGATTTTAAAGCGGGTTTCGGCCATCGTTACCGATAAAGGTGGAAGAACCAGTCATGCCTCCATAGTTGCCCGCGAACTTGGAGTTCCGGCTATTGTAGGTACGGAGGATGCCACCGCCAAAATTAAAGATGGTGAAGTAATTACAGTGTCGTGTGCGGAAGGAAAAACTGGTATGGTTTATAAAAATCAGTTGAAATGGAAAGAAATATTGCGTGACTTCTCACACATAATACTGCCCGACTTAACAAAAGTTATGATGATTTTGGGCGAGCCGGAAAAAGCATTTCAGTTAGCAGCCTACCCCAATGCGGGCGTGGGCTTAATGCGGATAGAATTCATTATTACACATTATATTCAGATACATCCAATGGCGTTGGTTAAGTTTAATGAACTAAGCGACAAAACCGCCGCCGCTAAAATTGAAGAACTTACGGTTAATTATAGCAATAAAGAGCAGTTTTTTATAGATAAACTCGCCGAAGGAGTGTCAACAATCGCTGCCGCTTTTTACCCTAAGGAAGTAATCGTTCGTATGAGCGATCTTAAAACAAACGAATATTCAAACTTAATTGGCGGCAAAGAGTTTGAGCCAGTTGAAGAGAACCCGATGTTGGGATTCAGGGGCGCTGCAAGGTATTACAACGAGCGTTATAAAGAAGCATTCAGGTTGGAGTGCGAAGCGATGAAAGTAGTGAGAAACGACATGGGCCTGGAGAACGTTAAGCTGATGATTCCTTTTTGCCGCACACCCGAAGAAGGCCGGAAAGTAGTCGATTTAATGGCTAGCTACGGGTTAAGGCAGGGGGAAAATGATTTAAAAATATACGTAATGGCCGAAATTCCTTCGAATGTTTTACTGGCGGAAGAATTCGGAAAGATATTTGATGGCTTTTCCATAGGTTCTAATGACCTCACACAACTGACGTTGGGTATTGACCGGGATTCGTCTATAATTGAGTATTTATTCGATGAGGAAAATCCTGCAAGCAAGGCCATGATTAAAATGATGATTGAAAAAGCCGGGATTATGAATAAGAATATCGGAATTTGCGGCCAGGCACCAAGTGATTCTCCTGCCTTTGCAGAATTTTTGGTTGAAAATGGAATAGACAGCATTTCTTTTAACCCGGATGCGTTGTTGACAGGCATTGAAAATATAAAAAGGGTAGTTCCATTAAAACAAGGTTGTAGCGGGTCGTTTTATGAAATCGTCAGAACAGGAAATTAGATTTCTTGATGGCCCACAATCGAGGTGGCAAGATTTTTTATTTGCGCTAAGTACTTTCCTGCAGCTAATTCACGGCTTCCGAACCTTGCATTTTGCCGGTCCTTGCGTAACTTTTTTCGGTTCTGCCAGGTTTACAGAAGATCATAAGTTTTATAGGTTAACCCGACAGATAGCTTCGGAAGTTGCTAAACTTGGATTTACAATAATGACTGGCGGAGGCCCTGGTTTAATGGAGGCTGCCAACCGTGGAGCTAAAGATGTAGGAGGCAAGTCTGTTGGCTGTAACATTGTGCTTCCAAGAGAGCAGCTGCAAAACGCCTACCTCGATAAATGGGTCAATATAAAACATTTCTTTGTCAGGAAAATTCTTTTGGTCAAGTATTCCTTTGCTTTTGTTGTGATGCCCGGCGGATTCGGGACTTTAGACGAATACTTTGAAGCCCTTACATTAATCCAGACAAAAAAAATTAAACAGTTTCCTATAATTATTTTTTGTAAAGACTATTACATTGAATTGGAACAGCATATTCAACGAATGAAGCTAAATGGTACTATTTCTGAAAATGATGTACATCTGTTTCTCATAACTGATTCGGTAGACGAAGCGGTAAAATTGATAAAAGAAAAATGTATTAAAGGTTACGGACTTGCGCCAAAGCAGAAAATATCACCGGTTAGGTGGTTGTTTGAACACGGATGAATCAAAAGCTTCAAAAAGGGAGAGCAGGAAACTGGTAGTCTCCTGTTCCCTTAAAGAAGTAGGTTAGTATACGACAGCCAATTGATCGTCAACTTCGGTTACGCCTGGGGCTGAGGCTGCGGCTCTTTCTACTTCTTTTCTTTCATTCCAGGAGCGAGCGGAACCTTTTAGTATCACTTTACTTCCCAGAGTGTCTATCGTGATTTTGTCAGCTTCAAAATCGGCGCTTCTTTCAAGGGCCTTCCGTATATTTTCTTTAACAATTGCGGTATTTACTTTTGGTTTTACAGTAATCCAGTTTCCGATACCCCGTACCCCGGTCAGGTAGTTTATAGCATTCGTAGCCGCTTCCTTCTGATACAGCCAGTCTACTTCTCCCTCAAGAGTCACTCTGCCATCATCCACTTTAACCTTGATGTTTTCGTGTGGAACAGAAGTATTCCATTCGAGCGCTCTTACTACACTTTCGGCTATTTGCGAATCTGATAATTGTCCGTTCTCTGCTAAACGTACTTCAATATCTTCAGCAACAGCTTTAACGCCCTTCACTCTTTTAGCCGCTTCTTCCGCCGCAAGCTTGTCTGAGTAGAACTTAACTGTACCGCTAAGAGTAACAATTCCGTTGTGAACTGCAACTCCAATTTCGCTGGCATTGAGTGAAGGCACCCAGCGTAATTCGTCCATGACGTCTTTCTGAATATCTTGGTCGGTTTTCATTATAATTAAATACTTATGTAAAACTACCTCGTCTTTCGTACGTTTCTTTTGATATAAGTCAGGTGTAGTTATGACACTTATCATTATGAAATTCACGTACTTAATTATTTTTTTTTTGTATGTAATGTCAAACCTGTTAATTATATTTGAGTGAGCAGCTACCTTTAAAAAACTGCGTTATAACCAAAACATTATCATAGTAATTAAATCTTACCAAATGAAAAAAATCCTATTAATCGAAGATGATGTGGTCTTGAGAGAGAGTCTTTCTGAAATCCTCGTATTATCCAATTATTCAGTTTACCAGGCATCAGACGGAAAAGAAGGGGTTGAAAAGGCTTTAAAAGAAAAACCTGACCTCATTTTGTGCGATGTGGGTATGCCTTGTTTAGATGGATATGGTGTTTTGCATGTTCTTAGTCGCCACCCCGATACTTTTGCTATTCCTTTTGTATTTCTGTCTGGGCGTAATACATCTTTAGATCAGCGTAAAGCTATGAGCATGGGGGCCGATGATTACCTGATTAAACCAGTTAATGAGTCCGACCTTTTGGACACCATCGAGATAAGGCTGAAAAAAGCGGAAGGATTGAAGCGGAATGTTATACCGGATAAGAAAGGGGTCCGCAGATTTATACAACAGGCCACAGATACAGAAGTTTTTAACCTTACCTCAGGCAATAGAGATGTAAACCGTTATAAGAAAAAGCATATTTTATATGCGGTCGGTCAACGACCAATGAATGTTTATTTTGTTGTAAGCGGAAAGATTAAGGAATTTCTGATCAATGAAGATGGAAAGGAATTAATCACCAATATGTACACCCAGGGAGATTTTTTTGGTTACATTAATATCTTAGAAGACGTTAATTATACAGAAACAGTACAAGTTTTAGATGATGCTGAACTGATTTTAATTCCTAAGGTTGACTTTATGCAACTTATTTCTAACGATAAACTCGTAGCAAAACAATTTATTAGTTTACTATCACATAACATTCGTGAATAAGAAGAAAAATTATTGAATCTAGCCTATAATTCTCTCAGGAAAAAAGTTGCATTAGGGATTGTTGAAGTAATGGATAAATTCAAGGATACCAGAGATGGAAAGCCGGTAGTAGAAATATCGAGGGAAGATTTGGCAAATTTAAACGCAACGCAACAGAAAAAAATCAACCG
>CBFGOI010000177.1:0-5165 GCA_965650335.1 uncultured Pedobacter sp.
CAAATAGCGTCGAAGCTAAACCTTCATGATAACGAGTCAAGACAAATCATACTTGAGGTTTTAGAAGATGAAAGCTTTAAAGGAACATTTACGGAAGTTGAAAAAGGAAAATTCCAACTTCGTGAACTTAAAACTTTTTTAACAGGCACAGTAGCTATTACCACCGATGGTTCTGGTTTTATTATTCCTGATGATGAATTTGAAAATGATATTTATGTAGCTCCAAGAAAGCTTAAAACTGCATTGCATGGAGATAAAGTAAAAGTCTATGTGTATGCCAAAAGCACTGGCAAGCGTAAAGAAGGCGAAGTTGTAGAAATTCTTGAACGTGCAAAAATGGAGTTTACAGGTATTTTAAAAATATCTGAACGCTTTGCTTTTTTCATTCCTGATGATAAAAAGATGGTGCACGACATTTTTATTCCTTTACCGGATTTAAACGGGGCACAGCACGGCGAGAAAGCTATCGCAAAAATTACCGAGTGGCCGGAAGACGCTAAAAATCCGGTAGGTATTATCACCCGCGTTTTAGGAAAACAAGGTGAAAATAATACCGAAATGAATGCCATACTTGCTGAATATGGCTTCCCTCTTCAATTCCCTGCTGAAGTTGAAAAAGAGGCGAATGAAATTTCTGATGTGATTACGGACGATGAAATAAAGAAAAGAAGAGATTTCAGGAACATCCTTACATTCACGATAGATCCTTTTGATGCCAAAGATTTTGATGATGCCATTTCCTTCAAAGTTTTAGAAAATGGCAATTACGAAATCGGGGTTCACATCGCCGATGTTTCTCATTATGTATTACCAGACTCAGCTCTGGACAAAGAAGGCTACGAACGCGGAACGTCTGTTTACCTTGTAGACCGCGTTATCCCAATGCTTCCCGAACGATTGTCTAATGGTTTATGCTCACTGCGCCCTAAAGAAGATAAATTATGCTTTGCAGCTGTGTTTGAGCTCGACCACAATGCCAATGTAATCACTCAATGGTTTGGAAAAACCGTAATCCACTCCGACAGGCGATTCTCTTATGAGGAAGCCCAGGAAATAATCGAGGGAAATTCCACAGAACTGTATGAGGAAATGAAGATATTAAATGAACTTGCTTATAAGCTTCGCGACAGAAAGTTTAAAGAAGGCGCTATAAGTTTCGAATCTACAGAAGTAAAGTTCAAATTGGATGAAGCCGGAAAACCTATTGGAGTTTACGTAAAAGAGAGGAAAGATGCACATAAATTAATCGAAGATTATATGCTTTTGGCGAACCGGAAGGTAGCAGAATTCATCGCTAAAAAAGGCAAAGGAAAGAATAAATACACCTTTGTTTATCGGGCGCACGATTCCCCAAAAGAAGAGGCTCTGTTAAATTTCGCCAACTTTGCAATGCGGTTTGGTTACAAAATCAACACAAAAAACGACAAAGAAATTGCCCGTTCCTTAAACCACCTGATGGAAGATGTAGAAGGAAAGAAAGAACAAAATGTTTTAACTCAACTGGCCATCCGCTCAATGGCTAAAGCGATTTATACCACTAAGAAGTCAAGTCATTACGGATTGGCATTCGACCATTATACCCATTTTACGTCTCCAATTCGCCGGTATCCCGATGTGATGGTTCACCGCTTATTGGAACACTATCTCGGGGGCGGAAAATCGCTTAGCGAAGAAGAATACGAAAAAAGAGCTATTTACACCTCTCAAATGGAGAAAAAAGCGGCTGATGCTGAACGTGCTTCAGTAAAATACAAGCAAGCCGAATTTCTAGAAGACAACATTGGCAGAGAATATAACGGACTTATTTCGGGTGTTACTGAATGGGGTATGTATGTGGAAATCATTGAAAATAAATGCGAAGGAATGATTCGTTTAAGAGACATTTCTGACGATTTCTATGTTCTTGATGAAAAAAACTATTGCATCATCGGCCAGCGTAAAAAGAAAAAATACCAGTTAGGTGATGAAGTGAAAATTTTGGTAAAAAAAGTAGATCTGAGCAAGAGACAGATTGATTTTACCTTGGTACAGGAGGGGAAAGCAAGTAAAGCTGATAAAGATTGGGGCTTTTAAGATGAAAAGAAATTGTAGCCACGAATGCACAAAGAAGTGCCAGTCGTCCTTTGAGTCTTTGTAGCTAAAAAACTACCTTTGCAATCAACGGAAAATAATTAAACATGTATTCTATTTCGCAACTCCAGGATTTAATCAACAAAGAAATTGCAGAAAAGCAATACTCCGATAAACCTTTAGAGCTTTACGAACCAATTCGTTATATCATGGCTCTTGGCGGAAAACGTATGCGTCCTGCTTTGTTGCTGATGGCTTGCGATTTATTTGATGGCAGTATCATCAAAGCATTACAACCAGCAGTAGGAATAGAGCTGTTTCATAACTTTACCTTGATGCACGACGACATAATGGACAAAGCTCCTCTTCGCCGTGGCAACTCAACAGTACACGAAAAATGGAACGAAAGTATTGCCATCCTTTCGGGAGATGTAATGCTGGTTGAAGCCTATCAATTAATGATGAAAGTCGACGAAAAGATCCTCCGTGACGTACTCAATATTTTTTCTGAAACAGCAACTGGCGTTTGCGAAGGTCAGCAGATCGACATGAACTTTGAATCGCTGGGAGAAGTGAGCATTAATGATTATCTGGAGATGATCCGTCTTAAAACCGCGGTTCTTCTTGCCGGAAGTTTAAAGATCGGTGCACTCATCGGACAAGCGAAATCAGAAGATGCTGAGGCCTTATATAAATTTGGCGAAAACCTTGGCCTCGCATTTCAACTGCAGGATGATATTCTTGATGTATATGGTGATCCGGAAAAATTCGGCAAGCAGGTAGGTGGCGATATAATTGCAAATAAGAAAACTTTCCTTTTGATAAAGGCACTTGAGCTTGCTGACGATTTAAACCAAGAAGAACTAAATTACTGGCTGAATGAAGAGAATGCAGACTCAGAAGTTAAAGTAAATGCAGTTACTGAAATATACAACCGTCTTGGAATCAGACAACTTGCGGAACACGAAATGAACACCTTCGCAGAGAAAGCTTTATCGGCGCTCGAGAACGTTCCTGCAAACACCGATAAGAAGAAAGCTTTACGGGCCTTCGCTGAGCAGTTGTTAATAAGGGAGAATTAAGAGCCTTACCCGCCTTTCTTGAATATAATTCTCTACACCAACAAAAGCACCAAATACCAACGTGCCCAAACGATAACTACCCCAACAAAAAAGCCCTGCTAATAATTAACAGGGCTTTTTTAAATTTTATAACGTAATCTTATTATTCTGCCGGTGCAGCTTCTGCTTCAGTATCCGCAGCAGCTTCGGTAGCCTTAGCTTTTTTAGGAGCTTTTGCCTTTGGAGCAGCTTCAACAGGTGCAGCATCTTCCAAAACTGGTTTCGCTACAATAGGAGTTACAATTTCTGAAATATCTTCAGGTTCTAATGGAAGAATTGAAACATACGATTTATTATCAGCTTTCTTTCTGAAAACAACTGTTCCATGAGTTAAAGCAAACAAAGTATGATCTTTACCAATACCTACGTTTTTATCAGGATGGTGTTTAGTACCACGCTGACGAACGATGATGTTACCAGCAATTGCTAACTGACCACCGAAAATTTTAATTCCCAGACGTTTGCTATGCGACTCTCTACCGTTTCTGGAACTACCGGCTCCTTTTTTGTGTGCCATTGTATTTTATCTTTTAAATCGGGAAACCCAACTATGTTAAACGAATTTATTAAGCGCCAAGCCTTTTTGACTTTTTACTTTTAACTTTTTACTTAAATAGAAATCCCAGTGATTTCGATTTTAGTGAACTGCTGACGGTGACCATTTCTCTTTTTGTAACCTTTTCTACGTTTTTTCTTGAAAACGATTACTTTATCACCTTTTAAATGAGACACGATCTTAGCAGAAACTTTAGCGCCTTTCAGTGCATCAGCACCTACTTTGAAATCACTACCATTAGCAGCTAACAATACATTGTCAAATTCAATACTAGCGCCCTCATCTCCTTGTAAACGGTGTACAAAAAGGTGCTGGTCTTTTGCAACTTTGAATTGCTGCCCGGCTATATTTACTATTGCGTACATTGTTATGTATTTTTTTTAATGAGGTGCAAATATAGGGATTATATTTTTTAAAGCAAATGCAAGATTTATTATTTTGAAAAGCAGCGTTCAGGCTTGCAGATGCTATTGCCCTGCTTTTCGCTTTAGTCCCGAAAAATCGGGAGCTGTCGCTGCAATCAGGTTTAAAATGATGCTGCGGTTCTTCGTAGGAGAGTTGAAAACAAAAAAAGCAGACAGTGTTCAAAACGCTGTCTGCTTTAAAAATCAATATTAATGTCCTGAGTGACCGTCAACACCATGCGCATGCCCATGAGCCAGCTCATCCTGAGTAGCCTCACGCACGCTAAGAATTACACCTTTGAAATGTAAATCCTGACCGGCCATAGGGTGATTTAAGTCGACGGTAACGTTCTCTTCAGATACGCCTACAACTTTCGCTCTAAATTGATTACCCTGATTATCCTGCAAAGGCAATACCGAACCTATCTCTGGTTTATCCATACCTTCAAACATCTCAGCAGCAAGTTCCGCTACCGCACTGGCATCTTTCTCGCCATAAGCATCAACTGCAGCCAAATGAAAATCATAGCTTGCGCCTTGAGTCATACCGCTTAAGTTTTCTTCAAACTTCGGAAGCATCATTCCAACTCCGTATAGAAACACCAAAGGCTGTTCTTCAGTAGCTTTTTCTACAAATACTTCTTCCCCATTTTCTGTGGTGTACAAATCGTACGTAAGCGCCACTACGCTGTTTGGTTGAATGTTCATTACACTGAATTTTGTAAGGTATTTTATCCCTACGATTTATAAATAAAGCATTCCGAAAGGAATACTCCTAATTGAATATCATCCTGTCTGAGGTTAAGAATCCACGCAGATAGCACAGTCATATTAAACCTGTTCTAAAGCTTCTTTAACTTCTGTAACGGGTAACTGACAAGTTCTGTTTTTGCAAACAAAAATTTTAGTCGCCCCTACCCATTTATCCTGCAGCAAAGGTAATGTTCCTGAACTTCCGCCCAAGAGAATTTTATTAGGAATAAAATTATTTTCAAATTCCGCCCGTTTTTGTTC
>CBFGOI010000178.1:0-5154 GCA_965650335.1 uncultured Pedobacter sp.
GAATGTTTTACTTAATCAAATGATTATCATCATCAGGGAATACCAAAATTGGATTATACTTTTTGGCTTCTTCTATCGGCAGGCGCCCGTAAGACATAATAATCAAAATATCACCAACCTGGGCTAATCGGGCGCAAGACCCATTCAGACATACAGTACCTGAACCGCGCTCCCCTTTTATCACATAGGTTTCGAACCGGGCTGCATTGTTATTATTAACTACCTGAACCTTTTCATTGGCGATAATATTTGCCGCGTCCATTAAGTCCTCGTCAATGGTGATACTTCCAACATAGTTCAACTCCGCCTGCGTCACTCTAACCCTATGTATCTTTGACTTCAAAATCTCAATAACCATATACAAAAGTAAAAAAGTTTAATTTATGATCGGCTTTAATCCCCGCTTCGGATGAAGCATTTACTTTAAGATTATATTATCAATTAATCTGGTATTGCCTACTTTCGCTGCAACCAAAGCAATAATACTCTCTGCATCTTTGGATTCGACAGGCAAAAGAGTACTCGCATCACATATTTCAAAATACTCCGGAGTTACCCCTTCTGTATTCACAAGCATGCTCCAAGCTTCACTTTTAAGTTCTTCTACCGATAAGTGCTCGAAATGTTCTTTGGTTTGAAATAAAGCTTTGTAAAGCGCAAGAGCGTTTCGGCGATCATTTATCGAAAGATGAATATTTCTGGAACTCAATGCTAATCCGTCACCCTCACGCACAATTGGACACATTACCAGCTCCGTGTTCATTTCAAGCGATTTCACCATATGATCGAGCACCATTACCTGCTGATAATCTTTTTGGCCTAGAAACATATAGTCGGGCCTAACGGCATCAAGCAGCTTTTTTACGATCTGAGTAACCCCCTGGTAATGTCCGGCACGAAACTTTCCCTCCAGTATATTTTCGAGATAACCAACTTCAAATTTCCACTCCTCATTTTCACCATACATCTCGGTTACGGCGGGAAGAAAAAGCACATCACATCCAGAAGCTTCTAAAAGCCTTACATCTTCTTCAATAGGCCGAGGGTAATTTTCAAGATCACTTTGATTGGTAAATTGAGTGGGATTGACAAATATACTGCACACCACCAAGTCTGTTAGTTCTGTCGCGATTTTTATAAGTGACAAATGACCGGCATGAAGAGCACCCATAGTAGGCACAAAGCCTAGAGATTTTTTATTTTTCCGGACGTTGCTAAGTAATTCGGCGAGGTCAAACTTAGAGGTGATAATTTCCAATTTCTTTTCTGATCAATTTGCGCAAAGGTGAGCATTAGTAAAAAATTATCAAAGACACTTGCGTAATTCATTGATATATCATATAATATGCTTATATTTGCAGTCCGAAATACAATTCTATTTATCTAACATTTGGAGATGGCAAAAACGAAGCTACTGTTTATTACCCACGAAATGTCGCCTTTCCTGGAGTTAACTAAAATTTCTGAAATAACAAGGCAATTGCCACAAGCGATGCAGGATAAAGGTCTGGAAATCAGAATCCTTATGCCCCGCTTTGGAAACATCAATGAACGCAGAAACCGTCTTCATGAAGTTATCCGCCTTTCAGGAATGAACATCATTATTGATGAAAATGATAACCCTTTGATTATTAAGGTTGCCTCTATACCTTCTGCGAGAATGCAGGTATATTTTTTAGACAATGAAGAATATTTCCAGCGAAAGCAGGTGTTCAGAGATAACAGCAATAAATTTTACGGAGACAATGACGAGCGCGCAATTTTCTTTTGCAAAGGCGCATTAGAGACTGTTAAAAAATTAGGCTGGTCGCCGGATGTTGTTCATTGCCATGGATGGATGAGCTCATTAGTGCCGGTTTATCTTAAAACTACTTACAAAGACGATCCGACCTTTAAAAATTCGAAGGTTATTTATTCTGCTTATAATAACTGTTTTACAGAAAAGCTGGACTCGAACTTCCCTAAAAAAGCCATCATGAATGGCATGACGGCGGAACATACTGAAGTGTTTAAAGCATGCGATAATGATGCTCTGCATATCGGAGCAATATCCTATTCTGATGCCGTTGTTTTTGGAGACGCTGAAGTAAGCGAAGAAGTGTTAAAGTTTGTTAAAAGCACTCAAAAAGTTACTTTATCTTACGACTCTACTTCAGATTACGAAAATTATTATAACCTTTACGAAGAAATTGCAAACGAGGAACTCGTTTCTTTAGCTTAATAAGGAACTTAACATGAAATATATTAAACTGGACTTATTAACCTTGTTGATAAGTCTTTTTATTTTAAGCAGTTGTGAGAAAACAGGCACAATAGGATTGGATATTGCTCCTCAAGATTCAATAAAAAGTGTGTTCACTGATACAATAACTGTAAATACATTAACCACTAAAGAAGATAGTGTAGTTACCTCTAACATCTCTCAAAACCCATTCGGGTTTTTAACCGACCCTGTTTTAGGTACCACTGAAGCAAATTTAGCGCTGGCCTTAAATCTGCCTTCAGATAATTATTCATTTGGCACAAGTCCTTCACTTGATTCTGCAGTTTTAGTACTGAAATATGGGGATGAGTTTTATGGCGATTCCTTAACTTCTAACTATGCTATCAATATTCACCAGCTAAAATCTGTATTTAATACCTCCAAAAGTTATTATAACACTAGTGCCTGGGGAAATTACAACGCAGAGCCGGTTATAGGTTCGGTAATCAATATAAAAAGATTTGCATGGAACGATAGTACAACCATAAACACAATTGTTAAAAGTGGCCCCGATAAGGCAGCAAAAGTAGCTCCTCAAATCAGAATTCGTTTAAATTCCGATTTCGTTAATCAATATTTCTTAAGTGCGAATGCGAAAAGTAAATTAACTAACAACGCCACTTTTTCTGCCTTCTTAAAAGGCTTATTTGTAACGATAAATAAGAACCAGTCTACAGGTACAGGTGGTATTATCTTTTTCAACCTACAGTCGACAGTAAGCGCCTTAGAAATTTACTATAAAACGCCTAATGGAGCCGCAATAGACACCAATGTGGCAACATTTAAAGCAGTTGGCGCTTCGGAAATTAAACAGACATCGACGCCGCTGGTACAAACGCAGGTTGCGTTGCAAAATCCGAGTGTAGCCACAAGTTTCCCCACCGTGTATGTACAACCGATGGCTGGTCTCAGAACCAGACTTAGGTTCCCGTATCTGACCAAGCTAAAAGAAAAAGGGAATATCTCAATAAACAAAGCTGAGCTTGTAATTTCCGTAATTAATGCTGCGGACAATATATTTAAACCTGCGCCACGCCTTACTCTTTATCAATTGGATATCGCGGGACAAAGAAAGCCAGTACCAGACAATGCCATTGGTATAGATAACCGTTTTCTGGATGAGCGTATTTTTGGCGGCTTCTATAACGCGACTAACAAAACTTATACGTTTAACATCACTTCATATATTCAGGATCTGATAAATAAGCCAATCGTTCAGTACGATACGTTTATAGCCCCTATTGATCTTCCTTTAACAGGCAGATCGAATATATCGGCTGCTGCAACCACCGCAGCCCGAGCCATTTTAGGTGGCAAAGATCACCCAGACTCCCCCATAAAATTAAAACTTACTTATACCAGGCCGAATTAACATTCGGCTTTTTTTATACCTACCAATTTTTGTAGATTAGCAGGCTAAATTAATACTACCATGTGTGGAATCGTTGGTTACATTGGGCATAGAAATGCCTGGGAAGTTATCATCAAAGGTCTTCATCGTTTAGAGTACCGCGGGTATGACAGCGCTGGGGTGGCTTTAATGAATCACGACCTGAAAATTTATAAAAAGCAAGGAAAAGTTAGCGAACTTGAGAACTTCGCAAAAGATAAAGACGTCAGCGGAACGATGGGCATGGGTCATACCCGTTGGGCTACTCACGGTGTTCCGTCGGATTATAACTCGCACCCTCATTCCTCAGGAAGCGGCCGTTTGTCTATAATCCATAACGGAATTATTGAGAACTATGCGGTTTTAAAAGAAGCGCTAAAATCGAAAGGGCATGTTTTTACAAGCGATACCGATACTGAAGTTCTTGTCCACTTCATTGAAGAGATTCAAAATGCCAATAACCTGGATTTATTTGAAGCCGTTCGGGTCGCTCTTCATGAAGTCGTAGGTGCGTACGCGATTGTAGTCATGAGCGATGATGAACCTGATGTATTGATTGCAGCCAGAAAAGGTAGTCCGATGGTTATCGGAGTTGGAAAAGATGAATATTTTATTGCATCAGATGCTTCGCCTATTGTTGAATATACTAAAAACGTTATCTATCTAAAAGATAGTCAAATAGCCTACGTCAAAAGGGACGAGCTGATTATCAAGGGCATTGATAACCATATAGTAACTCCTTACATCCAAGAGCTTGCGCTTGAACTTGAAATGCTTGAAAAGGGTGGCTATGACCACTTTATGCTCAAAGAGATTTATGAGCAGCCACGTTCGATCAGGGACTGCATGAGAGGCCGGATCTATCCGAACGAAGGGAAAGTTCAATTAGGTGGAATTAAGGATTATGCTGATAAATTAAAAAATATTGACAGGATTGTCATTGTAGCCTGTGGAACTTCGTGGCATGCCGGCTTAGTAGGCGAATACCTTATTGAAGAATACGCCCGCATACCTGTTGAAGTTGAATATGCTTCAGAATTTAGATATAGAAACCCTATAATTTCAGAGAAAGATATAGTAATAGCGATTTCCCAATCAGGAGAAACGGCTGATACCATGGCTGCAATAGAGATCGCTAAAGAAAGGGGTGCTACTATTTTCGGAATTTGCAATGTTGTAGGTTCTTCCATACCAAGAATTTCTGACGCAGGGGTATATACTCATGCTGGCCCCGAAATAGGTGTTGCTTCAACAAAAGCATTCACAGCTCAGGTAACAGTACTGACTTTAATGGCTTTCTTCATGGCTCAACAGAGAGGAACTATGAAAGAGAGTGCATTAGTGAATCTACTAACAGAGCTGGATACAATCCCGGATCTGGTAGATAGATGCTTAAAAGCAGACAACCATAATATAGAAATAGCTTCCATTTTAAAGGCTTCGAGAAACTGCTTGTTCCTCGGCAGGGGAAGCGGTTTTCCGGTGGCGCTGCAAGGTGCTT
>CBFGOI010000179.1:0-5098 GCA_965650335.1 uncultured Pedobacter sp.
GGTTTTACGTGCCAATTGATGCAGAAGACGCATCAGTTCGATACGGCTTGGCAGGTCAAGATGCGCTGTGGGTTCGTCAAGTATAATGAGCGGAGTATTTTGCGCCAAAGCCCGGGCAAGCATCACTTTCTGACATTCACCGTCACTAAGTTGACTCACTTTTCGATTTAAAAACGTTTCTACATGTGTAGATTCAATAGCCCACTGAACGATCCTTTTATCTTCGGCATTCAATCTTCCCAACCATCCGGAATAAGGATATCTGCCCAGCGACACCAAAGAATAAACATCCAGGTTGGCTGATTTTACGGAATCCGTAAGTACTAAACTGATTTTCTTCGCCAGTTGATCCGGCCGTAGCTTAAAAATATTTTCACCATCAAGTTCCACCATCCCGCCCAACGAATTCTGGAGGCCTGAAACAGTTCGCAACAATGTGGACTTCCCGGCGCCATTCGGGCCCAAAAGACAGATAAGTTCGCCTGCGTGAATTTCAGCATTTATAGGTCCGGCTACCCGTTTTTCACGTTCAGAGCCGGCCTTATATCCAACCGATAGGTTTGTAGCTTTTAATAAATGCTCGTGTTCCATTAAAAACCTCTTAAATTATTTCGGCTCACAATAACCCAAATCACAACCGGAGAGCCTATTAATGCGGTAATAACGTTAATTGGCAATGCGGTTTGGCTTCCGGGCATTTGCGAAATAATATCGCATCCAAGCATTAAAGTTGTTCCTATAAGGCAGCTCCCCGGGATAAGAATTCGATGATTGGAAGTATTAAAAAGCGATCTCGCCAGATGAGGAACGGCTATCCCGATAAATCCGATTGGCCCGCAAAAAGCCGTAATGCTTCCTGCCAGGATACTCGTGCTGCATATTATTAAAATTCTGGCCCGATTGACGGTCAATCCCATACTGCGTGCATAATTCTCGCCCAACAAAAGAGCATCTAAAAGCTTTGAAGAGGAAAAGGAGATAAATAATCCAATTGCAATAACGACAATCAGCACATGTAAATGATGTTCGCTAACACCACCCAGCGAGCCGAAGGTCCACAACAGGTACTCCTTAATCTGATCTGGCGCACTGAAATATTGCCAGATACTAATAATTGAGAGCGTAATATTAGCGATCATAACGCCGACAATAAGCATTATAATATTGTCTTTTAAAGAGGTTGAAATTGCAACGATCAGCATCATGATCAAGGCTGCACCCACAGAAGAGGCAATAATTATCAACCAGCTTCCGCTGATTCCAAGCTCCTTAATGGTATATAAACTTGTAACACTTCCTGCCGAAAGCATGATTAAAGCAACACCTAAACTTGCTCCCGCAGTGATACCCAATACAGACGGGCCGGCAAGTGGGTTTCGGAACAGCGTCTGCATTTGCAGTCCGCTTACTGAAAGACCGCAGCCTACTAAAATCGCTGTAATAGCCTTAGGTATACGTATTTTCTCAACGATATATGCCCAAGCCTCATTATCGGACCCTAAGGATAAAAATATTCTTATGACGTGCTTTAAAGGGATTTCTACCGAACCTAAAGCTACATCCAGAATAAAGAACACCAGCAATAAGAGAATCAGAGCGCCAATCAGTACTTTCTTCACCGGACTAATGGCTCCGTTAAGGTACTCGTTATACAGACTCGTGTTTTCGCTCATTATAAGATTTGTTTGTAGTAAACAAGCGTGTGCCTAGGTAAAAGTTCGGGATGCAATATTTTGATCAGATCGGATAAAACTATATGAGGGTTTACTACACCTGACTCCCAATAGTCGTTTGATCCTAAGTCGTTTACTTTTTTATTGAAATTAAAAATGGTGTTGCTCTTATAAGGCTTGAAAAAGGTATAGCGGATATCATTTGCGGCAATATCTGCTTTGCTATTCGCCGTCCCGGAGTTTATCCAGTAATCGGCTTTTAAAGCAATTGGTGCAACAGATTCGAAACTTAATCCCATGGTTCCGGTACCTTTAATATCCGACCAGGAATAAGAAGCACCGGCATCCCTGAAAAATCTGGTCATAAAACTGGTGCCGTCGGGGACAAACCAGGATCCTTTATAAGGCATTCCAACTATGATACTGGGTTTATTCTCTGCATTTCTCCCGATAGTGGCTAAACGATTGTACTCTTGTTCGATCTTTTCAAACTTATTGTTTACCAGTTCCTCTTTATTAACTAATGCTGCCATTAGTTTTACCCATTCTGCCCGACCCAATGGAGTGTTTTCAAGCCATTCGGAGACCAGCAAGACCGGAATTCCGGCATCGATTAAAGTTTGATAGCGACTAAAACTTGCACTTGGATTTCCCATAGCCATCAGCAGGTCCGGATTTATTGATATGACAACTTCCGGGTTGATGGCACCTTCTTCACCGATCTCCTTTACTTTACCTGATTTGATATTTGCTATGACTTTGGGAGATGTGACGTATTGCAGACTCCCGAGTCCGACCAAAACATCCGAAGACTCAGCAAAATCGGCCATGGCGATTTGTAATGAGGACATTCCAATCAGCTTATTAACCGGGATTTCTATAGCTTGCGATTTTTTATAGCCTTTAGGAATAGCATTACCTCTTTTAATCAATACATATTTCAGCGTATCTGTTTTTGTGCCCAAATAGTTCAATATCTTAACTACCTTATAGTCATCAAAATATTCAATATCAAAACCTTTAGCGTATTTAATGTAGCTTTTTACAAAAGGCTTCTGATTTGTTTCTTTCTGCTGAGGAGCTGATTTAGCAGATTCAGGCTGGCTGCATTCTGAGCTCACTAAACTAATGACCAATAAGGTGAAAAATACCGATAGGGGGGAGCGAGCCAGGAAATTCGATTTCCTGCAAGCTGAATGTGAATTCCTGCGTTTTTGTATCATAATTCTCCGGGCCTTTCTTCCGAAAGCATGAGTGAAATTTCCAAGGCAGGTCTTCTGACTTCCTCTAAACTGACAGCCTTCCCATTCGCGAAAGCGAAAAGTGGCATCATGCAGTTGTCGTATTTGAGGTTACAGCAGCGGAGACTGTTCCGGATTTACACCGGTATTCCCTATTAAAGCGGCCTGTTAGGGCCTGCTACCTTCGGCGCAAAACTAATGAAAATATGTAGAATTTTTTGATTGTGATCTTGTTGGATTATATTCCTTCCGGAAGCTTTAAAAAACAAAAAGAGCTCGGCTATTTGCCAAACTCTTTTTTTCATAGGTAGATGAGAAGATATATATAGATCAGGCCACCAGCAGGTCTTTATCCTGGTTGTTGCCCGAGTTGCTGCCAAAAATATTAGCCTTACTTAATTTGAATTGTTTCAAGTCATACATCACAATCGCTCTTAGTTCCTTATCAAATTGTTTCAAAAGATTTTCAGTTAAGTTGTGGGTTCTTTTCATCGTATTTAATTATTTGTAATCGTTTATACTAACATTGTGCCAAATGAAAAACACCGTATCAATAAGAGAAATAGTGGCATGTAAGCAATCAAACTGTATTTATTTGTGTACAGTTCTGTAATTTTTATGAATATTTAAGGGCTAAGATTAAAATTTATGTAAGTTTGAATTCGATGAAATTCCTTTTTCCAGGTTTTCTTTTCGCCTTGTTTACCATTGCCATTCCGGTAATCATACATCTTTTCAATTTTCGAAAATTCAAGAAAATATATTTCAGTAACGTTACCTTTCTAAAGGAAATTCAGCAACAGACATCCTCGAGTAGAAATCTGAAAAACCTTCTTCTTCTCTTAGCAAGGGTGTTAATTATCATATTTCTTGTATTGGCATTTGCCCGTCCTTATATTCCTGATAAAAACCAGGAGAATTCTGGGTTTCAGCAGCAGGCTGTCAGCATATATATTGACAATTCATACAGCATGGAAACGCTAAATAAAGAAGGCAGTTTACTGGATGAAGCAAAACGACGGGCCAAAGAAATTGCTTCGGCTTATAGTATAAACGATAAATATCAGCTTTTGACGAACGATTTCGAAGGTAAGCATCAAAGACTATTATCATATGAAGAATTTACCAAAGCGGTAGACGACGTTAAAATAAGCCCTCTAAATCGAAATCTACAGCAGGTGATGGATCGGCAAACGGAGGTTTTTTCCGGAGAGCCCAATTCTTCTAAAACGATTTACATTTTATCCGATTTTCAACAAAACTTTGCTTCAAATCCGAGTCTGAATGTAGACTCGAGTGTTTCAGTACGCTTTGTACGCCTGGAAGCGAATGAGCTTGCAAATATTTCGGTCGACTCTGTTTGGTTTGTTTCTCCGGTGCACCGGCCAAATGAAACCGAATGGCTGGTTGTTCAACTCAAAAACAATTCTGATAAGGCGGCGGAAAATGTTCCTGTTAAAGTTCTAATAGACGGAAAACCGAAAGCTTTAGGGAGCTTAAATCTTAAAGCTCGAGGTACAAGTAAAGACACTCTTTCTTTTAGCGGCTTAAATCCCGGATGGAAGAAAGGCGAAGTAGTTATCACGGATTATCCTGTTGTTTTTGACGATAACTTTTATTTTACATTTAAGGTCCAGCAGACTATGCCTGTTCTGGCCATAAACATGACCGGCGAAAATCCATTTATCAGAGCGGTTTACAAAGCAGAGAAGTTTTTTGATTACCAAAGTGTTCCGGTCGGAAATATCAACTATTCGCAGCTTGCCAGTAATCCGTTCATAATTCTTACATCTACAGATAACATAAGTCCGGGTTTGGCGGAGCAGTTGAAAACATATGTTCAAAACGGTGGAAGCTTAATGATTTATCCATCATTGGAAGAAAGTCTCTCGGGGTTGAAAATTCTTACTCAGGCCCTCGGCACTGATATTTCACAATCAATAAGTAACCAGGAGGCCAAAGTTTCGGATATTAATCTTCAGCATCCAATATTTAAAGGGGTATTTTCTCAGCTTCCCAATAAACTTGATTTGCCGGTTGCAAAAAAATACGTTCAGTTTAGTAGCTTAAGTCGTACAACCAAACAAAATATCCTTCAGTTTCCGGGGAGACGTAACTTTTTGAGCCAATATTCTATAGGTAAGGGAAAAGCCTATCTCTCTGCAGTTTCCCTGAATGAAGAGT
>CBFGOI010000180.1:0-5019 GCA_965650335.1 uncultured Pedobacter sp.
TTTCCCGGTGCTAAGTCAATATTTACAGCATCGGCATCAGCAGAAACGGCATGTGGATCGGTTGTGGGTGGCACCTTTACAAAAGAAAACGAAATAGCAATCAGGGCAATTACGCTGCCGATAACCAGGTATAATATTTTAACAGATGTAAGATCGCTGCTTCCAGGTGTATAATTCTGGAATAGAAAATAAGATCCGATAGCTGGTCCAAGCATCGCGCCCACGGCATTAAACGATTGAGCAAAATTCACTCGCTGGTCGCTGGTTCTCTGATCGCCCAAAGCAGCCATAAATGGATGTGCCACAGTTTCCAGAGTGGATAAACCGCATCCCAGGATAAACAGAGCGATCCCAAAGAAAGTAAATGAAGCAGTATTCGCGGCAGGAACAAAAAGAAAGGCTCCGGTGGCAAAAAGGGAAAGCCCCAGTAAAACACCATTTTTATAGCCGAACCGCTTCATAAATAATCCAGCTGGAATACCCATGACAAAGTAAGCACCGAAAATTGCAAACTGCACGAAAGCAGACTGACTTCTGCTCAGGCTAAGAGTACTTTGAAAATGCCTGTTTAAAATATCGGCCATGGTAATCGCAATTCCCCAACACATAAAAAGGGACGTGACGAAAATTAAAGTGAGCATGAATCTCTTTTCCGTAAATACGGGTTTACTTGGGGCTGTTTTTTTAACTGACACAGTTTCTGATATCATAACATTTTATTTAAGAAAGGCTTTTATTGTATTATTACATAAAAATCACTCGCAATAATTTGGGTTTATAATCTATTTCAAATATATAATTATCTGTACTAAATCGGTTTAAAAAAACAACGGTGTAAGGAACTTCTTTAAGTTCTCTTTCATCCTATCGTTCAATGTAAAAACTTCGTTCAACTGGTTTTGCAGACTGTAATTTAGGTTCAATATTTCTACCCCACTGCCAGGCAACAACAGTTACTTTTATAGGATACTTCGCTCTGGAAGGAACTTTGGTAAACTGTACAAAATCCTCCTTTATCTCTGCTGGTCCCTCTTTTACATAATAATGAACCCGCTCTCCTGAATTTGATGAAGCACCTAGCTTCAATCCTTGTATGCCATACTTTTGATCGTGTATTTCAGGAAAATTAATTTGTTGTTCGGCTCCTTCTTCATTTCGTAACGGAATTTTAAAATTAGCCTGTTGTACTACTGATTTATATTTATCATCTCCGGGATGACTCGCCATTAACCAAATATCTCCGGTTCGTTTGGGGTTATTAAGTCCCATCCTGTAAAACCTAACACTGAAGGTAGTATCGTTAATTTTCTCCACAGGGCCGCATATTCTACTTATGGTGATTTTACCTTTTGCATGATTCGGTGTAAGCGATTTTCCCTGAGTGGAATCAATAAAGGCAGCAGAAATATTAAATGTTAAGCCATCGCTTTGCGGCATGAATGGAAGCTTATAGCCGATAAAAGAACCCGCTCCAGACAAAAGCCTGCCATTTTTCAGATAGCCAATATGCTGCGGTATTTTAGCTCTTGCCCTGGCATAATATTCCTCGGTCGTCTTTGCCATTTCTTTGTCAAATGCCCAAAAAGCCTCTGTTTTGTCGCCTTTGTATCCTTGCCATGGAGCTGCAGATCCGTGCAAGGGCTCATCCAATCTCCATCTGTCTACCAGCCATCCCTTTTCGGGATTTACCGGATTCAGTTTAACGGGACCATCTAACGGCGAAACCGAAGGAAGCCTCCTTTTCGCGGCCTTACGGATAAACATGTTTAGAAAGTCTATCAGCTCATCCGAATAATCGAAATGACCATGCCCGGCATCAGCCAGTAAAGCAACAGTAGATTTGGGATACTTTTTCTTAAAAGCGATAGCGGGCCGGATCCGACCTTCCAACCATTCGTATTCGCCAATTACAAGCAGGCCAGGAATACCATCGATGGTCCGGTTTCCCCAGTCAGGATTAGGTTTGCCACTACCTGTCATATCAGTTAGCGGAGCGTCGCCGTGTATGGAAATTACTGCCAGGGTTTGCTGAGGCATGGCCGCGGCGAAATTCCAGGGATAGCTGGCCAGAGCTGAATGTCCCAACGGTACAACGGGGGCGAATTTTAGCTCCTGGTATCCCGATACATCCGCCAAATCATCCATCATCTCTTCGAAGGCCTTCTGTGCTTCTCCATTAAAATCAAAAACGATACTTAGATTGGGCGAAACCCATATTTCCGCAAAGCCGATATCCGCAAGTGTTTTACGGAACGCCCTGTGTTCAAATATTCCTTCTTCCAGCATATTATGCTGACCGATTACTACTCCCCTAACCTGCTTGCAATTTGGAGGTATCCATAAAAAAGCTGTCGGATGATCCTTCGTTTCGCTTGAAACAACACTTTTAACTTTTACAGACCACTGCCATTCTGCAGCCCAACTAGCGGCGCCCCAAAAAAGAAATAGCAAACTAAAACAACTTGCAATACCTGTTGAATGAAGAGATTTGACTTTACCTGGCATCTCCGGTTATTTTTTTATTGGGCTAAGCCATAGTGCTTGTCCGCCGGAAGGAAGAAGCTTAGCATCAATTACTGTTTTATAATCCACCTTCTTTCTGATAATTCCAACTTGGGTAGCCGTTTGAACTGCCGGATCATCCGAATAAATAGCAGCCATATACTTTTCGCCTTTTGGCAAAAAGCTTAAAGAAACTTGTAGGTTCCGTGCATCATTATTGGTTAAAGTACCCACAAACCAATCATTCCCTTTTCTTCTGGCAGTTGTAATGTATTGTCCGGGACTTCCCTGGATAACCTGAGTTTCGTCCCAGGTGGTAGGGATCTTATCCCAAAATTCAAGTTCAGGTTCATTGTTCGACAAAGCGGGTTTATCGTACCAATACAAGGTTTGCAATGGACTGTAATACACAGCGGCCATAGCTAATTGATGGGCATGGGTGGTTTTTATACGTTTATCGTAATAGCAAATTGTGTAATCGGCTGGACCGGCAATGTACCTGGTAAAAGGCAATACAGTATTATGTGTTGCATCAGGCATCTCTTCGTTTCCACGAATACCTTCTGCAGTCACCAGGTTTGGCCAGGTACGCTGTTCACCTGTCGGGCGCCAGTCATCGTGAATATTCACCATGATTTTCGCATCAGCAGCCTGTTGTATTGCTTTTTCAATCCAGGTAGACCAACGATGAGATCCCACCTGCACAAACCCAAATTTCACGCCCTTAACGCCCCATTTCTGATAAACCTTAAACAATGAATCTGATTGCGCAAGTAAAGCCTGCTGATTTACATAAAGCCACACCCCGACATTTCTTTCCTTTCCGTATTGAATAATTCCAGGTAAATCAAAATCGGCTATCGCAACTTTCGATGCATCAGAACTGAATGAAAAAGCGGGTCCATACCATTTCCAGTCGAACAGCACATATTGTAGATTGTGCTTCACCGCAAAATCAATATTTGCTTTGGCATCTGCAGTAGTTTGAGTCATTACCCGGATGATTTTACCAGGTTTAATCCAGCTTTCATCTTTTACTTTAGAGCTCTCGTTTAAATTAAGAATCAAGTGATTATTTTCTATCAAATCCCCAGCTTTTTCGGCAACCATGATAACCCTCCACGGAGTTCCGAAGGGGGAAATTAAATCGGCTGGTGTATACATGGATGTTACGATTGTATTTGGCTTTTCCGCACTTAATTTAAATTTTGTGCGGGCATAATCAACCATCTGGGCTTCTGCGAGGCAGGCATATAAGCCGTTGGACAATTCCACAGTTAAGGGACGTTCACTTTCATCCGGCCAGTTGTTCAATGGTAAAAGCTTATAAGGTGCCTGTGCCCAGGACACATGCCATACCTTGCTACCCTCGGGCAAAGAAAATTCAGTATTCTCTGACATTATCCTGTAATAGGTTCCTTTCTCATTTTCAGGAAAAAAATATCTTAAGGCTATTCCTTCATTGTATGCCCTGATTTCGATATTTACCGGATAGATCGGATTGTCATCCTTTACAGTCTGGATGCTTACCGCGTTATAATTATCTCGTATTCTCGCTGCCTCTCCGAGTACTGGAACCCAGGTGGTGTCTTTCGAAGATCTTATAATTTTGCTGATCCTCAGATTCTCAAACCATTTGACATGTTTATCCACTTTCAAGGCCATCGCCCTCTCCGAAAGATTATTATTTAATTGCAGATCCAGTTCAGATTCATTAATCACCGGCTTGCCTTTATAGCTAACCTGGTAATACATAACCCGGCCCGACTGCATATTTTTTTGATAGAACCGAACAGAAAGGTTTTTATCAGGAGATTGAAGAGTAACTTCCGAATTGGTAATAATGTCCTGACCAAAGCATGTAAAAACGCTTATGAGGATAAAAACGGAGCAGTATAATTTCTTATTCATTTTATTCAACATTAAAGGAAAGAAAGTTTTTTAATTATAATGGAGAATATAAACTCTTTCCTTCTTTAAGCTTCTTAAGTCGCAGTAAAGCCTCGATGTAATAATAATCTGCATAAATGATAGACGCATCGACTTCAGAATTATTGGGCTTATGCCCTGTTGAATGCAATAGGAAAGCCGAATTTTTATCTTTACTTAAATACCTGTCGGATGATAATTCTTTCAGCATTTTCTCCGCTTTACCGCGATAGATGCTCGCCTTGGTTTTATCCGGAACGAAGGTTGATAATTCAAGCAAAGCTGATGCTGTAACCGCTGCGGCTGAAGCATCTCGCGGAGCGTTGGGAATGTCCGGCGCGCTGAAATCCCAGTATGGAATTAAATCAGAAGGGAGCCTTTCTAAATAAACATCAGAAACCTTTTGAGCAAAATCAAGGAATGCAGGATTTTTGGTCTCGCGATAACACATGGTATATCCATAAATGGCCCATGATTGTCCCCTGGCCCACATTGTTTCGTCGCCAAAGCCCTGGTGAGTAACCGCTTTGATTTTCTTTCCTGTGTCCTTATCGTAAACAACTACGTGATAGGACGTGAAATCAGGAC
>CBFGOI010000181.1:0-4962 GCA_965650335.1 uncultured Pedobacter sp.
GATTTATCCTTCAGCAAAAGCAAGGAAAGTGACATGTATTTCTTAAACCAATATCAGGCAAAATTGCTAAAGCCGCATACCCCGGAGCGGGAGCAGATTTTTACTTTGAACAACGGTAGCTGGACTTCGGCAAAGGAAGCATACAATTTACTTTCGGGAAGATCTGTAAATAAGGATATACCGGGAAAAGACGCGAGTGCAGAGAAAGTGAATATTTGGACTAAGTTTGATCTGGATGTGAAAGATGCGCGAGGTAGTTATCCTGTTAAGAATTATTACCCTAACTATGGGTATGATTTGGATAAGGCATTAGCTAAATATCCGATAACAGATTTGCATGATCCTGAAAAGAAAACCAGTCTTATTAATTCGATAAAGAAGGGAGATTTGACTTCAGCGGAATTGATGTTGAATGGGAAAAAGACTGCTGTATTTATTACTGCCAATCCTGAGATGAAAGGGCTAGATATTTATGATAAAAAACTGCATTCGGTGAAGGATTATCATATTTGGCTGGAGCTGGCAAAAGATAAGAGTTTAAAAGAACAGTCTTCGCCAGAAGAAAATGTAGGAAAAGCACAAAGAGGAGGTCCCAAAGGGAAAAAGGCATCTTCTGAGGCATCTGATAAGCCCTGGAAACAGGATTTATCAGATCTTAAAAATCGTTCAGTAGGCCGATAAAAAAGGTTGATGATTCTAAGCGTGAATGCTGTAAGTGCATTCACGTTTTTTTGTGCACTGGGCAGCAAGTCCCGAACCCACTTTTAGTAGAAGGGGATAACCAGCAGCATGGGTGTCACTGGTGGCTGTGAATCTGAAGGATGTGGACTTTTATCTTTAATTCTCATGTCTTATTCAGCGCAAAGCTTAGTTTTTGGGGCATATATAATTTTTCTTATACATTAGTGGTAAACTTAATTTATCACAATGAAATCACTTCTATCTACCATAGCAATACTGCTATGTCTTTCAGTCTCTTTTGGTTCTGTGTTTGCTAACCCTGACCTTACTGATAAAACAGCGGATGCACTGCAAGCCAATAACCTTAAAATTGAACGAGCTAACATCTTCTGGCGTTATCTGATAAACACTCGGAAAAGTACCAGATTTGATGGTTATTTACCATTGACAGGTGGAGACCTCACCCACGCTGGACCAGCTCAAACATTCATAAATTTTAGAAACACGGGAGGTGATTTTTATATTGGTAAAGAAAGCAGTACAGCTGGAGCTTTTTTTACAGGATCGTCAGCTTACGCAAATGTACTTTATTCATGGGGCAGCCCTATACAAAATATTATTAACGGAGTTAATAGATTTGAGATTAATAACTCTGGGGTAAATGTAAATGGCATTTTAACAGGAACATCTGCAACGTTTAACGGTGCTTTAACCGGAACGAGTGCATCTTTTAATCAGTCTTCAGGTATTGGGATGATTATTCGGTCGGATTGGGATGCGTCTGCGACTAACAACAGTCAACTTTACCTTACTGGAAGTTCAAACACCAACCAACAGCTACGCCTAGGATATGCCACTCATGCGAACTATGGATACATTCAGGCACTTGTGAGCGGAACGGATCTTCAGAACTTAGTGCTTAATCCTTCAGGGGGTAATGTAGGAATAGGTACAACTGCGCCAGCGGCAAGAGTAGAAATGGTGGTTGGCGATAATAATGGCACATCTGGAACTCATGGATTACGGATAGTAAGCCATGCAAGCGGACTTCCTTATCAATTAAATTTAGGTACAAGTCCAACAGAAGAATATAACTATATATCGTCTGGACAAGCTGGCATAGGGCTAAAGAATCTGGTTATCCTTGGGAATAATGTTGGTATTGGCACAACAAGGCCTCATTCAAAACTTCATATTCAGGCAAATGCTAACACTTCCGGCAATCCCAATAATGCTCAATTTTTTATAACAGGAGAAACCAGTTCAGAAAAAAGGTTGTCATTAGCTTACAATACATCATCTAACTATGCGGAGCTTCAATCCCAAGCTTATTCAGGTGTCTATACACCAATAAGTTTTAATCCAAACGGTGGGGATGTTGCTATCGGGACTACAGACCCCAAGGGGTACAAGCTTGCCGTAGCAGGTAAGATACGTGCAACCGAAATAAAAGTAGAGGTTCTTCCATGGTCAGATTTTGTATTTGAGGCTACTTACAAACTGCCAACTCTACAAGCAACAGAGCAATTCATTAAGGCAAACAAGCACCTTGCAGAAATTCCTTCGGCTGCGGAAGTAGCAAAAGATGGAATTAATCTTGGAGAGATGAATGCGAAATTGCTGCAAAAAATAGAGGAACTTACTTTACATATGATTGACTTTAATAAAAAGATGGAGGTGATTTTGTCTGAAAATCAAATTCTTAAAGTCAAAGTTGCTCAACTAGAAGGTAATAGATAATCATACACCCTAAATCTTATCGCAATGAAAAAAATTATTACAATTGTCTTTGCAACGCTCGTTGCTGTTTACGGTTATTCCCAAGATGGTGTTCATTTACCTTTATCTGGAGGAACGCTTACAGGTAATTTATATGGAGTTTCAGGTGTATTCTCCGGCGAATTAGTTTCTAATGCCGGGCTAAAAGCATTAGGTGGCGGAGGTTATGCAGAATTAAGAGCAGTTCCAACAACCTATAATACAAGTACTCTCGAATTGTGGAGTAATTATGGATATAATGTGCCAGTGAAGGCCTTAAGTATCTTTAATAAAAATACCACATTGCACGGCTCATTAACCGGAACGTCTGCAGCGTTTAGTGGATCAGGCTCTTTTGGTGATGGTGGTTCAGGAGACAGAGGAATTTATTTAGGTACCTCCGGCTTTCAAGCAAGTTTATTATATAATGCTAACACAGGTAATTTAGAAATTTCGCCCCGTTCCGGTTATAATACAATCGTTACATCGGGTGCTGTCATTCTAAATGACAGATTAACAGGGACATCTGCAGCGTTTAATACGCCAATGGCAACCAGTTTTCCTTTAACATTAGGGTCCAATTCCTCAGCAAATGCACTAGGTATTTTAGGACGCGCAAGTGATAATTTTGGCGTGATACAATTTCGCTCAAATAGTAATGCTGAATTACAGTTTGATATTACTTCGTCTCCATCGCAAAGTATTCTGCGTACATTCGGTGCTAACAGTCTGGTACTTCAAACCAATAATACTACAGCACTAACAATTGATCAAAATGCGAACACATCGCTTTCAGGCACATTATCTGGAACATCTGCAACGTTTAGTACCCTCCAACCCACAACAACCCAGTTAAAATTAAACAACTCCAATAGCGGTAAGCACACTCATATTGGTAACTTTGCGGATAACACATACATCTCGAACAATTGGTATTATGAAGGTGGGCACGCTTATGATAACCCATCTTCACAAAGTGCGAGTATTGTTCTAAGCGGGGATGGTAAGATTGATTTTAATACGAATATTGCGAACACAATTCCTGTAACCAGATTTTCATTAGACGCAAATGGAGTAGCGACATTTACAGGGGCATTAAAAGGTACATCTGCATTGTTTGGGGGAAGTGAAGGTTATGGAGGTATTGTTACTATTGATAACTCGAGTAATCAGGCAGATGTCAACCACGGTATCTTGCATCTTAGAAATTCAGCCCCTTACGCAATAGGCAACGATGCGTCAATTATGTTTACATCAAGAAACAGCGACGGTTCATTTCATCCAAGAGCATCTTTTGGAGTAAAGACAAGTGGTGACTTTACCGGCGACTTTGTTTTTAATACTAGGACAGGCAGTGATTCCTGGGCTGAAAAGTTTAGGATTACGGCTAATGGTAATGTTGCTATCGGCACAACAAATCCTCAAGGTTACAAACTTGCCGTAGCAGGTAACGTAATCGCTGAATCTGTAAAAGTAGCTCTTCAAGGTAGCTGGCCTGACTATGTATTTAAACCAGAGAATAAGCTACTTTCTTTACAGGAAGTAGAGAAATACGTTCACGAGAACAACCATTTACCAGAAATACCATCAGAAACAGAAGTAAAGAAAGAAGGGATAGATCTTGGTCAGATGGATGCGAAGTTGTTGAAGAAGATAGAGGAACTTACTTTATATATGATTGAGCAGAACAAAGAGTTGGTAGACTTACGTAAAATCATTCAATTGCAGAATGAACGGATCGCAAAACTGGAAAGCCAAATTAAGTAGACAATCTAATATTATATGAAAAAGTTTATTACGACCACCTTTGTAGTGATGGTTGCTGTTTATGGTTATTCGCAAACTTATTTGCCTTTAACTGGGGGAACCCTTACTGGTGAATTAGTTTTAACAGCTCCTGAAGAGCGGAAAATAATCGGGTATTTTCGCGGACCGTCAGACTACAATGCAGGACTACCGATAATTACCCATAGATATCAGTGGTATTCGGAATATTGGGACGTAAACATATATAGGGGCGGCGGAGCTGATATTGCTGGCTTTTCGATTGGGAAGAATGGTAATAATCATCTAACAATTAGTTCAGCGGGAAATACTTCGCTTTCAGGGGCTCTCACCGGCACATCTGCAATGTTTAGTGATTATATTTCCGCTAGAGGTCACAATGCCTTTATAAATAATTCTAATGGCGCAAGTTGGAGCGAATCTGCTTTAGAGGTGCAAGGTTCAAATAATCCAGGCATAGGATTTCATTGGCCGAGTCAATACGGAGCATCCTTGTATATGAATTCAAGTGGTATTCTTAACTGGAGCGGAGCAGGACTCTCTGTTCCTAAAATATCATCAACAGGTCACAGTGCATTTGTGAATAATTCTAATGGTGCAAGTTGGAGCGAATCTGCTCTAGAGGTGCAAGGTTCAAATAATCCAGGCATAGGATTTCATTGGCCGAGCCAATAAGGAGCATCCTTGTATATGAATTCAAGAGGTATTCTTAAATGGAGCGGAGCAGGACTCTCTGTT
>CBFGOI010000182.1:0-4891 GCA_965650335.1 uncultured Pedobacter sp.
TGGTGTGATCAAACTTGCTGCCGAAAAATCTGGCTGGGGTACAAAAAAGGATGTTTCACAGGGGTTTAGTGTTTACTTTTCACATGCTTCATATGTGGCCCAGGTTGCCGATGTGGTACTAAAAGCAGGAAAGCCCGTGGTGCAGAAAATATATGCTGCAATTGACTGCGGCGAAGTGATAAACCTGAGTGGTGCCCGCCAGCAGGTTATGGGTGGTATTGTCGACGGGCTTGGTCATGCTATGTATGGCAATCTGACTTTTAAAGATGGTGTCCCCGAACAAAACAACTACAATAAGTACCGCTTAATCAGGATGAAAGAGATCCCTGAAATAGAAACGTATTTTGTGAACAACGGTATTGATCCCACAGGATTGGGTGAGCCTGCTCTTCCGCCAGCCGGAGGCGCCGTTGCCAATGCGATATTTAAAGCTACCGGTCAACGCTTAAAAGTTCAGCCTTTTATACAAAACGAAGTTTTTAAGGGAAAGAAGGCGGTCTAAGTTTTTTCGGGTTTTAAACCACACCTTGATCCCCTCCTTGAAATAAGGAGGGGAGTATAGCGCTTCAACGAGGCGCTTTAAGTATTCGGGATTCTTCTTCTTTAGTATTCGATGCTGTTGGCGCTTTGTGTTTAGACGAATTGCAGCGGCATACAGCACTACGTTTCATTGATACTCATAGCAAGTCCAATGAATTTATTTCAAACTCAAACAATCCTAATCCTAAGGAGTTTATCTTCAAGTCGCTCTCATTTAACCTTCTGAAAATGAATTTTATTAAGTCCGAAAATCATGACGGAACATCTGTCAATTTATATTATGAAGATTGGGGTACTGGAAACCCTGTAGTATTTATCCATGGCTGGCCTTTAGACCACCAAATGTGGGAACACCAGATGCGGGTACTCCCGGAGATGGGTTTGCGTTGTATTGCCTATGATCGCCGCGGTTTTGGAAAATCGGACAAGCCATGGAGCGGCTACGATTACGATACCTTCGCCGACGATTTAAAAGCTGTTTTAGATCAGCTTGATTTGCAGAACGTAACTCTGGTAGGTTTTTCAATGGGTGGCGGAGAAGTAGTACGTTACTTTAGCCGGCATGGCGGAAACAGGGTTACTAAAGTAGTGCTTCTATCCTCTATCGCACCCTTTACCTTAAAAACAGACGATAACCCCGATGGCGTGCCGATCGAGACTTTGCATGAAATGATCACTAACATTCAGGAAGATCGTGCGGGCTTTCTAACAGGTTTCTCAAAAACGTTTTATGGAGTGAGTGTAGTTAGCCACCAGGTAAGTCAGGCAATGCTCGACTGGAATTTAATGGTAGCTATGCAAGCCTCGCCTAAAGCAACCGTCGAATGTGTTCATGCCTTTGGCGAAACTGATTTCAGAACAGAGATGCACACCATCAATGTGCCGGCACTTGTGATTCATGGAAATAGTGATAAAATAGTTCCGATCGAAGCCACAGGCGAACATGCCGCACGCTTAATCCGCGATGCAAAATATATCGTTTATGAAGATGCACCTCATGGTTTGTTTATCACAGAGAAAGAACAACTAAATGCAGATCTGCTTGAATTTATCGATGTAAAAACAACCTCGGAAGTTCACAGGTAAATTTTCATTGTTTTTTAAACGCAAAAACTTATATTTGAATTCATCATGAAACAAAACCACTATCTAATTTCAGTCGTTGCGGTCGCAGTACAAGCGTATTGACGGGAATTTGATATTGAAACCATACAAAGAAAAGCCCGTCCAATTTTTGGCCGGGCTTTTTTTGTTAACAAAATTTTAATGAATACAACAACTCAAAATATCAATCTAATCAGCTTCGTCTATGCAGTGGTCGTGATGGGTTTACCCTGGCGGGATAGATTGATTTGAGTTTTTTTAAACTTTTAATTCATCGGCCTCCCGCAAAACGGGAGGCTTTTTTTATGTAAATAATTTCAGATTATGAGTACATCAACAAGTCAACAGTACAACTACGCTAAGCGGGTACAAAACGTTCCGCAATCATTTGTTCGCGAGATATTGAAAGTAGCGTCAAATCCCCAAATAGTTTCCTTTGCCGGTGGCTTGCCCAACCCCGCCTTATTTCCTGTCGACGAACTGGCGAAATGTTCGGCAAACGTGTTTCAAAAATTTGGCAGGCAGGCCCTGCAATACGCTTCAACCGAAGGACTGTATCCTTTAAGGGAATTTATAGCGAATCGGTATAAACAACGCCATAACCTGGATATTTCTCCTGAGCAGATTTTAATCACCAACGGATCGCAGCAGGCGCTTGATTTGATCGCTAAATTGTTTATTAATCCCGGTGATAAGGTAGTTGTTGAACGCCCCGGTTATTTGGGTGCACTGCAATGCTTTTCGATGTTTCAGGCCGATATAATGGAAGCCGGTTTAGAAAATGATGGCATAAACACGCAGCAATTAGATGATCTGTTAAGCAGTAATCCGGTAAAGTTTTTTTACGGAATACCTAACTTTCAAAACCCTACCGGAATAAGTTACACAGAAGAGAAGCGAAGGGAGACGGCACGAATCCTTGCCAGACACGGAACTCTCTTTATCGAAGACGATCCTTATGGCGAAATCTCGTTTGGAGATAAAAAAACACTTGCACCTGTTTTTTCGCATCTCGCCGGTCAAACTATTTTGCTGGGTTCATTCTCGAAGATCATTGCTCCGGGCTTACGCCTGGGCTGGATGATCGCAAGTCCGGACATCATCCGAAAAGCTACCATTTTAAAACAGGCATCTGATTTGCATTCGGGCAACCTCACACAGCATATTTTGTACGAGTTTTTAGCAAATTATGACCTGGATAAGCATATAGGCAGGATTAAACTGCAATACGAACAACAGTGCAAGCTGATGCTGGAAGCTCTTCATCATTATTTTCCATTTTCTGTTAACTACACCAGGCCCCTTGGCGGGATGTTTTGCTGGCTTACATTGCCCCAGGGCATTACCGCACGCGAGTTGTTGCAGCGAGCACTCAAAGAAGACATCATTTTCGTACCCGGCGATACTTTTTACGCCCGCAATGCTGATTCACAAACACTGCGCCTTAATTTTTCTAACGTTGCCGAGGATGCAATGGAAAAAGGCTTGAGGAAATTAGCGGGTCTGATATGAGTGATGGGTAAGGGCGCCTGAATTTAAAAGGCAGGTTATGATAGGAGATGATTCGATGGAAGCTGATATACATCAGTTTGCAGCCTGACCAGTGACAGCTTATTGATGTTTTTTATTCCCTCTCTTTAAGCATAGGTATACATTGTGATAACGGGCAGGAATGTAAAATCAATTGGGAAAAAAATGGCAGATCAATCAAATGCAATTTATGGCCTGGCGTTTATAGGCGCTTTTATCTATTATATTAAACAGGCCACAACGTTTTGGATGGGTGTGATAGGTTTTTTTAAGGCTATTGTATGGCCTGCAATTCTTATGTATAAGCTTTTTGAGTTTTTCAAATTATAGATACTTTCATTACACGTAAAATTATTCCAAATCAGGCGTTTAGCGTCAAGGCAACCTCCTTTGGATCGGATTTCATAAAAGGAGGATGTATGTGTTTTTCAGCAAGCGCCAGTTTTGTTGCCAGTGCCGCACTTTTAACCGGCGGAGTTGCTACATTAAAGCAAACCACAAATGTAAGGCAAATTCCATTTGCATCTATACCAATGCTCTTTGGCGTTCAGCAGCTTATGGAGGGGTTTTTATGGCTTTCATTTATGAATCCCGATTTTTCTGCTTTCGGGAAGCCCTCCACCTATATGTTTTTAATCTTTGCGCAGGTGGTCTGGCCAGCCCTGGTTCCCATTTCAATTTACCTTTTCGAAAAAGATCCGAAGACGAAAAAAATACTGCTCGTGCTTTCGGGCATTGGAGCAATCGTTTCTTTGTACATCACTTATAGCCTGCTGTTTTACCCTGTCGAGGCGGGAATCAGTTCCCATCATATAGCGTATTATACTAATTTCCCCCATCAACGAGGGGTAATTCCGTCATTACTATATTTGCTGCCGACTGTTGTTCCTCCGTTTATGTCAGGTTTGAGAAAAATGAACTTCCTCGGGGCTATCATCTTAATTTCTCTTATCATAAGTAAAGTGTATTTCCCTGTAGCAAACCTGGTTTCTGTTTGGTGCTACTTTGCTGCCCTTATAAGTGTTACGGTCTATTTTATTGTGAAGGAGATGAGAGATAGGTATTACACAGATATTAAAGTTTATGCGTAGGCTTCTGTGCCTGTAGTCAGTTAAAGAAGTGTCAGCAGATATCCAAGTAATGAACCTCCGATTACTATAAATGCGCTATTAATTTTCTTGAAGCCAAAGGTTAGCACGATACTTAACACCGCTATCGTGATTGTCCTCCAGTCGGTAATGGTATCTTTCCCCATAGCATACGCTACAGAGATAATAATAGCGACCGAAGCAATATTTACAGCATCAAGGAATGCGGAAAACAGAATGGAGTTTCTCATTTTCTTAACCAGCGGATTTAGCAAAGCAACAAATACAAATGAGGGGAGGAATATCCCGATGGTTGAAACCACCGCTCCGCTAATACCATTGATCTGATATCCAATAAAAGTAACCGATGAAAAGACCGGACCGGGAGTAAACTGCCCGACGGCAATGGCATCAATAAGTTGTTGCCGACTTAAAATTCCTGTTGTTACTAACTCCGCATCCAGGAATGCAAATAGTACATAACCGCTTCCGTAAAGTATTGCGCCGATTTTAAGAAAGGTGAAAAATAAGGTTAAATTATTTGCTGAGACAGTTGTTTGGGTTGAAACCAGTGTAATAGGGAGAATGCTGCTGCTGATACTTCCTTTGTTTTTAAAGGTTGCCGACAG
>CBFGOI010000183.1:0-4833 GCA_965650335.1 uncultured Pedobacter sp.
CCTGATGCTTGATGGGTTCAACAGGGCCATCTTCTTCGGTTTCAATTAAAGCAATTACATCCCCTACTGAGGCCACCTGATCTTGGCTAAATAAATGCTTGATTAACTTTCCTGAAACTGGTGAAGGCACCTCCGAATCTACTTTATCGGTTGCAATCTCCACTATCGTTTCGTCTTCTTTTATTTGATCGCCAGGTTGCTTCAACCACTTTACAATGGTAGCTTCAGCAACGCTTTCGCCCATTTTTGGAAGTATTAGTTCAAATTGAGACATATGAATCAGCAAAAATAAACCTTTTTAGGACTTATTGATGTTCTTCTTTGAGGATGTGGAAAAGTAATGTCAAAGCATTAACTGCTGCCCTTTCTATATTTTGCAGACGGCGACTGCCAAATAAGAACTTTTTAGTTATCACCCGTTTCTTACCTGCAACTGCAATCCACACAGTGCCAACGGGTTTCTCTTCTGTTCCACCGCCAGGACCTGCTATGCCGCTTATTGCAACCGAATAATTTGAGTTGAATTTATTGATAGAACCACAGGCCATTTCCTTCACAACTTCTTCGCTTACTGCTCCGTATTCATTCAGTGCATCAGCAGATACATCCAATATTTTTATTTTCAACTCATTAGAATAAGTTACGCCGCCGCCAAGAAAAACCGCGCTTGAACCCGCATGCTTAGTGAGAAGATGTGAAAGAAAACCACCTGTACAACTCTCGGCTACAGATAAAGTTAAACCCTTCTCTTCCATAAAATCCAATATGGCTTTTTCAAGAGGAATATCTTCGGTCGTAACAACAAAGTCGTCAAGTTCGTTTACTATTTTTTCAAGGTAGGTTTGTATTTCGGCTTTCAAGCTCGCCTCATTTCCGCCATAAGCACTTAAACGAAGTCGTACCTGACCTAAACTGGGAAGATAAGCCAGTTTTATATGTGCAGGCAACGAATCTTCGATTGATGAAATCCGTTCAGCTAAAAATGATTCCCCCAGACCTGCAGTTAATATGGTACGATGAACTATAGAGTCTAATAGCAATTCTTTCCGTAACCTCGGGAGCACTTCTTCTTCAATCAGGTATTTCATTTCAAAAGGAACGCCTGGCATCGATACGTATATAATACCTTCAGAATTGAACCACATTCCAGGTGCTGTACCATTCTTATTTAATAAAACCGTGCAATTTTCGGGCACATCAGCCTGTCTGATATTTGCTTCGAGCAAGGGACGATTGTAACGTTCAAAAATTCTGGCAACATTCGCCAATGTCGCCTCATCTCGCTTGAAACCAACTCTAAAAAATTCCGCCAACGTAATTTTGGTAATATCGTCCTTTGTGGGACCCAGACCACCGGTAATCAAAATTACTTGAGCGCGTTTAGAGGCAGACTTAAGTCCTTCAAGTATGTGGCTCTTGTCGTCAGAAACAGAGGTAATTTGTTTTACACGGATGCCCGCTTCATTCAGTTTACTTGCAATCCATGCAGAATTGGTATCTACGACCTGCCCAATGAGAATCTCATCGCCAATAGTTATTATCTCAGCTAATATCATTAATAGGGACCACCGCTATAAGGGCTTCGGCGGCTTAGTTTTAAATCCTGAAGTATGGATGCCCTTACGCGCAAATCTACACTATAACTTTTATATAAGCCGAAGGGAACCCAGCTGATGGCTAGATCCCAGCAATGAAGATCACGATTGATTGCCAGCGATGTTGTAGTGAATTTATTGTCCTTAAAATCCCAGCCGGACTGATAACTAACCTTCCATTTCGGGGTGACGCTAAAATCGCCATTAAAATTAAGGTTATTGGTTATACTTTTCATTAAACCATTATTTGAAAAGAAAAAACTATACTGCGCACTCAAATTCCATGGAACACTAAAGTCGATGAAACCATTTGGATTCCTCAAAATTTCGGAAATATCCTGCTGCTGTTGTTGTGTTGTGTTCGGGTTATCTTGTCTGTTGGTTAAATTTTCCTGTCTTCTTTTAAATGCAGCAGGGTTAAGATTAAACCCGGTAGAAAAGGAGAAACTGGCTAATCGTGCTAATCTTCCCTCTTTAAATAGATATCCTTCTCTTTGGCCAAGGCTATCCAAACGATATGGATCCAAATTTCCCTGAAATGATATGGCGAGCTTTTGTTTAAAAAACGCTGTACGGCCGCCAAAGGATATTGTCGAAAGTTTGTTATATCCTTTAGCCGTGAAATCGTAGTTTCCATTAAAAGTGAGACCCTGAATAATGGGTATTTTCTGTTCAGCCGAGGTGGTGTCACTTTTCGACTTAACCTTCGCTTCGATATTGTTTTCAAACGAAAAACTCATACTTGCAGAACGTCCCTGACCTGGCCCGCCACCTGGCGATTGTTCAAAAATAGAATATCGGGTATTTCTAAGTGCATTACCAACCGGGATATCGTCGAAATTCGAGAGATTCCTATAAAACCCAAAATTATTGCCACTGAAGTCAGGAACGTAAGAAAAACCAAAACTTGGAGTTAAAACGTGACGAATTGCCACCAGGTTTCCTCTTCGGAAATTAACCTTGCCGTAAAGCTTCGTATTAAGACCTCCGTTTAGTGAATAATTATAATTCCTTCTAAAGCCCTGTATAGTATCAATGCGAATATTACCAGCAATATTTTTATCATAACTCTTCCTTATAGTTTGTAAGGTCCAGCGCTCGCCATAACTTATCCCAGAACTGAATTGAAAATAGTTCAGTATGTTAAAGGACATACTTATAGGAACACTATGCTGAATTCCATTTCTGAACTGCTTCAAGGTGGATTTTTTAAACAAAGAGTCTTCGCGTACGCCGCTGAGAGAGTTGGACCCTTGCATACTATAACCCACTGAAATCCGCTCGTACCATTTCGGATTACCCAGGCTGTTCTTATTTTCAAATGGGTTTAAAGTGCTCATTCCCAGATTGAATGTGGGCAGGTCGAGTGTAACCAACCGACGGGTAAGATCCTGGTTGTGTCTTAATGTGGCTCCAAAGTTAAACAGGTTATTCGCAAATGTTTTTTGATAGCTTATACCTGAAGAAATACTATTGTTAGTTGCCTGTTCTATTCTATCACCCGCTACCCTTGTGTCCCGGAAATAAGAACTGGTACCGACGTTTACGTTGGCCGAAAAACTTGTACCCGGGTTGGCTTCTGCACTTTGAGAATGGGTCCACTGAATGTTAAAACTTGTACTCGGTTTGGCGCCTGGGGTACCTTCAATGCCATTGCCGTTCCTTAAAGAAGCATAGCTCAAATTTAATCCGCCGTTGTATTTGTAATTTTTCCGGTATCGGGCCACCACATTGGATTCGTACGATAATTTACTATAAAGCGAACCTCTAACTTCTGCGTCCCAGTAATCGTTTATCCCGAAATACCATCCCAGGCCTCTCATAAAAAAGCCACGGTTTGCATCCTCGCCAAACGTTGGAAAAAGCAATCCTGATGCGCGTTTGTTGGTTTTAGGAAAGAACCCAAATGGGAGTGCAACAGGTAAAGGCACGTGTTCAATAACCAGGTAAGCAGGCCCGCTGATCACTTGTTTTTCTGTAACGATACCTTTAGTGATATGAATACCGAAATGGGTGTATGGCTCTGGCAAACTACAGGTACTGTAGATCCCGTTCTTGAAAAATCCTTCGTTGTATTCGTTTTTCTTAAATTTTTTAGCTTGTATAAATCCTCCTTCAACTTCGGTAACTACTCCATACGAGAGCGCCCTCTTGGTAGTAAAATTGAAGGTTAAAGAATCTGAAGTAACCGGAGGCTCAGAACCTTGCTTAATTATTGGTCGGCCTTTGTAAACCGAGTATTTGTTGTTCCGGCCACTTGCAAACAAAAGCTTTTTGGTTTGATCCAGACGGATAAAGCTGGACGATAATTCCATCTCTTCATACGAAATTCGTGCATTTCCATATAAGTAAACTATATTGCCATCGATGCTGAATTTGATGGAGTCGTCGGCACTGTAATGAATCTCTGCATTTAATCCTGATGCTGATTTAGAATTTTTTGCCAAAGTATCCGTTATAGCTAAAGAATCGGCTATAGGGGCAATATTTCGGGATGTATCAGGTCTTTGAGGTCTTTGCTGAGCATAGATATCAAGGCATGATAATACTAGTAAAATCAAAAACAGGTTTCTCACAAAAAACTTTTTGATAAATTTCAAATTTGATAATGAATATTATTTTTGCAATGATAAATGCGAGTTCAAAATTAATGAAAATAAACCCATTGAGAAGATTGCAAATTGTATTTTTAGGTTTTTTAACATCTCTGCTGTTTCTATCGCTCACTAATAACTCCTCAGTTAACCAATATCGTATAAAAACGATCGTAATTGACGCTGGGCACGGAGGAAAAGCAGCGGGTGCTTTGGGCAAATATTCTACCGAAAAAAAAGTAACCTTACAAGTCGCCTTGCGTTTAGGAAAGGCAATATCAAATACATTTCCGGATGTCAGGGTCGTTTACACCAGAACTTCGGATATTTTTGTACCGAATGAGAACAGAACAAATCTGGCTAACCGGGTAAAAGCCGATTTGTTTATCTCAGTTCATTGTAATTCGATGCCTTCATCAAAGTCAAACAGAACAAGCATTAAAGGAGTAGAAACTTTTGTTGCTGGTTTTGGGAGAATAGACGAACAAGATGTAGCTATTCGGGAGAATGCTGATATCCTGTTAGAGAAAGATTATAAAAATAAGTATGGCGGGTATGATCCTAAAGATCCTGAAAGCATGATTATATTCTCCTTGATGAAAAATCAGTTCAGGGATCAAAGTATAAAACTTGCGAAACTGATT
>CBFGOI010000184.1:0-4697 GCA_965650335.1 uncultured Pedobacter sp.
CTCGCTTTACTTTTTTGCTAAAAACTCTACGCTCACCGGAGAGCAATTCATAGCCGAAATTACCAACCACACAAAGACGGTTGAGAATTTTACACAATCTACAAAAATAGTAAAGCTCGAAGATGGAACATCTGTCACTCTTTTCCCGGGTGCTACAATTAGTTATCCACGCAAATTTAGGTCAGATAAGCGCGAAGTCAATTTGAAAGGTAAAGCCTTCTTTAATGTAAGTAAGAGTTCGTCGCGTCATTTTTATGTTTATCACGATAACCTCACTACTCATGTATTGGGAACTAGTTTTACAATTTCTGCTTCAGCTAGAAAAAATACTATAACAGTATCTGTAGCGACAGGTCGGGTTGAGGTTTACGAGAGTGTCAAAACAGTATCGGATAATAGCCTCGGGAAAAACGGCATTGTAATTTATCCTAACCAGAAGTTGCAGTACGACGCTGATTCAAGAAGATTCACCCTTGGTTTAGTCGATCGTCCAATGCCAGTTGCTAGTGAAAATGAATTGCAAAAAATTTCATTCGATTTTTCAGAAAATACTCTAAAAGAGGTATTAACAGCAATTGAAGCGGCTTATCAAGTAAGTTTCGTTGTTGGAAATTCATCGGTTCTTGATTGTAATTTCACCGGTGATCTGTCAAAACAAGATCTATATACCAAGTTGGATGTGGTTTGTCAATCTATAGGCGCAACATATGAATTGCAAGGCACAAAAATTTTTATCACAGGAAAAGGTTGTACTAATTAAATTAAAAAATATGAATAGATAAAATACAAAAGACAAAGTATGATGAATTAAAAAAGCCAGTAATGTGGGGACATTACCAGCTTCTCGCCCTTTCCGGGCCAGTTTTGCGCGTTCCGTTTAATTAACTAACAAAACCAATCAAAATTATGAAAAAAAAGCAACTCGTTGCTACAATTCGGTTTGCTATGCGACTAACCTTCGTCTACGCTGCAGTATCCGTAATTTTTACATATTCAGTGTTTGCGAATAGTCTTGCGGCACAAGGAATATTAGATAAATCGGTGTCACTTTCCGTTGAGAATGTAACCTTACAGAAAGTAATATCTCACGTTCAGAAGCAGACGGGAGTAAAATTTATTTATAGCCCAGATGCGATTAATGCATCGCAAAAAGTGAGCTTCATTACTAAAGATAAAAAGCTTGTAACTTTTATTGAAGAAAGTCTTAAGCCATTGGGTATAAGTTACAAAGTGGTAGATAATCAGATCTTGCTTTTTCAAACATCGACCAATAATTTTATTGGAAGCCTTTTGGATTTAACAGCTCAAAAGGTAGTCTCGGGAACTGTTCAAGACGAAAATGGCCTTGGTCTTCCAGGTGCAACGGTGTTGATCAAAGGGACATCGATTTCCGCTGTTACTAATAGTAATGGCGCTTTTGCTCTTGAAATTACTAACGATGACGCTATATTGGTAGTAAGCTTTATAGGTTATCAAAAGCAAGAAGTCGCCGTTAATGGACGGACACAAATTAACATCAAATTACTTCCTTCTGAAGCACTACTGAAAGATGTTGTGGTTGTTGGATATGGTTCTCAAAAGAAGTCTGATGTGACCGGTTCGGTAGTACGGGCAAATATCGATCAGGTTCGTCAGGCTCCTAATGCTACAGTCGGCCAAATGCTACAGGGAACCGTTGCCGGCCTTAACATCGGCCAGGTTTCAGTCGCAGGACAATCTCCCTCTATACAATTGAGGGGACAAAGCACTATAAGTGGAAATCAGGACGTTTTAATAATCCTTGATGGAATTGTTTACAGTGGTAGTCTTTCCAGTATCAATCCGAGTGATATCACTTCTATAGATGTCCTTAAAGATGCCAGCAGCAAAGCCATTTATGGGGCATCTGCTGCAAACGGGGTTTTACTAATCACTACTAAAAAAGGGAAAGTTGGAGCCAAGCCAGTGATCAATGTCACTTCCTCTTATGCAAGTCAGAATCCGGCTCACGAATTACACCCACTAAACCGGGAAGAGTTCCTTCAAAAAATAAGAGATCTGAACTGGAAAACGGCATATCTTGCGCCAGATTATGTAGCTCCTAATCCAACCTTCGATGTTCGTTCAAAATTAGATCCTACACAACGGGAAAACTACGATAATGGAACAGATTACAGCTGGTACGATGCAGCTACCAATCCTGGATACTTAACCGATCAACAAATTAGTGTAAGTAACGCCACCGAAAAAGCGAATTATTATATTTCAGGTGGTTATACCAAACAGAAGGGCTTTATCACTCAGGATCAATTTTCCCGCATATCAGCCCGGGTTAATCTTGAGTCGAAGGTTTTTAACTGGTTAACTCTGGGTGTCCAATCATTTGCGGCCTTTGCCGATTATTCAGGAGAAAGCCCTTCTCTTCATGATCTTTGGCTGTATAGTCCTCTGAATACACCTTATGATTCTAACGGCGAAATTATATTAACGCCCAACAAATCGTTTAATAACCCATTTTTAAGTCTCGCAGCCAATAGTTATGATAAAAGGAATTCGTTATTTGGAAATTTTTACACCGCTATGGATATCCCCTATATAAAAGGGTTAAACTATCGACTGAATTACGGGAACAACTATTACTGGAATAACTACAATTATTCAAATAAGTATTCAGCGAATTTCACAGGTGGAGCAAACAAAAATAATGACGATACCTACGATTATACCTTTGATAACATCTTAAACTACAAGAGGAATTTCAATGAGGCCCATGATATTGATTTTACCTTCGTTTATGGAGTAAGGGAACGAGAATTTTCCTATACTTCCGGTGCAGGAACTGGGTTTAATAATTTCTCTTTAGGTTATAATAGTCTCGAGCAATCTACTATTCAAAAGATCTATTCTGATGCCTGGAGTGAGGCTTATAATTATCAGATGGCTCGTCTTAATTACGGATACAAGAGCAAGTACTTACTAACTGCAACTCTTAGAAGAGATGGATTTTCTGGATTTGCAGAGAATAAAAAAACAGGTTTCTTCCCTTCTTTCGCAGCAGCCTGGAATCTGGATCGCGAACCGTTTTTTAAGGTTAGCTGGGTGAATAACCTGAAGCTGAGATTGGGATACGGATCAAACGGAAACCTTGTAAGAAGGTATTCATCATTGTCAAGTATTTCTCAAGGAGCATCGTATGTTTTCGGAGATGGCGCAGCTACACAATTTGGTCAACAGATGACTTCATTGGCAAATCCTGATCTTTCATGGGAAAGTACAGTGGGAATGAATGCTGGTATCGACCTTTCTATATTAAAGGGCAGGGTCAGCGGAAGTGTGGATTATTATAACAATGATACCAGAGATCTTTTGTTTAATGTGCAAATTCCAGGCATAACCGGGTTTGAACAAATAACCATGAACGTTGGAAAGGTGAACAATACAGGTATCGAATTCAACATAAACAGCACCAATGTCAGAGCAAAAGATTTCAAGTGGAACTCGGTTTTTAATATTTCGAGCAATAAAAATAAAATTAAAGAACTGCTTGGATCAGGAGATCTTGTAAGTAGTAATCTATTTATCGGCCGTTCAGTAGGTGCAATTTATAACTACCAGACAAACGGTTTATGGCAAATTGGAGAAACTCCTCCTGCTGGTTATGCTGTAGGTAGTAATAAATTGGTGGATGTTAATAATGACGAAAAAATAAGTTCGGACGATCGGGTGTTTTTAGGACGAACAGAACCAGCATACCGCTTTAGCATAGGCAACACATTCAGCTTTAAACAATTTTCTCTGTTCGCCTTCATTAACTCTGTGCAGGGAGGGAAGAACGGGTATCTGGGATTCAATAACCCTTGGAGCGACGGGGGTATACAGCAGGGCGATAATGCCATCCGGAACAACTGGTTCAGGGAGGTTGATTACTGGACGCCTGCTAACCCAAATGCCGAATACAGAATTACAGGTAGTGTGCCAGCGATCGATCCTGGTATCTATAAAGACAGGAGTTTTGTCAGACTTCAGGATGTATCTCTGAGTTATGATATTTCGCAATCAATAGCCAGCAAGATGGGACTGAAGGGCTGCCGCGTGTATGTAAGCGGAAAGAACCTGGCGACCTGGACTAAATGGAAGGGCTGGGACCCTGAAAGTCTTCAAAATGGAGGCTATTCCGGACTTACATACATCGCCGGTCCTATTATGAAATCGTACTCATTAGGTTTAAACGTCACTTTTTAACAATCACGATATGAAATATCTATATAAGTTGGTGATAGCTTGTTTCTTCTGTAGCCTGATATCCTGCAGCAAAAGCTTTCTCGATGAAAAGCCTTTAGATTTTGCTAGCTCATCAAACTCCTACCTAACAATATCTGACTTCAATGCATCTATTAACAATTTGTACAATTTGGTGCGGAATGAGTTCTATACTTCAAACGAGAATAACCCGTTTGATTATATCTATGGTCTCGACCTCGTTTACGATGGTCAGCCACAAGGTGCACAACGCTTTTACGACTATTCAATAACTACAAACCCTAGTAATACCTATCTCAACCTTCACTGGACTAATCTGTATAAAATCATCGCTGAAAGTAATGCGGTTCTTTCAAGGTTACCCTCTTCTTCTGTAAAAGGTGCTGATGCGGTATTGGTTGAAGCCAAAGCGAAATTTTTCAGGGGATTTGCCTACAGAACGCTCGCTTAACTGTATG
>CBFGOI010000185.1:0-4495 GCA_965650335.1 uncultured Pedobacter sp.
TTCGCCCAAAAAGTGAGACATTCAGTTTTACGGTTTTTATGTAGAGTAAAAGTAAATACTTTTCCCACCTTTTACCACATCTTACCACAAAAAGTTTTCAACAGGCGAATTTTTCCCACGGGAGATGGGAATTTCTTGTAAAAAAGAAGGCCTGCCTCTAAAAAGAGACAGGCCTTAATCAGTGTATTAAATTATATCTTACCCGTTAATCGCCTTAACACCAGGCAATTCCTTACCTTCCATGTATTCCAACAATGCACCGCCACCTGTTGATACGTAACTCACCTGCTCTTCAAAGCCGAACTTCGCTACCGCTGCAGCAGAGTCACCACCGCCGATCAAGGAAAAAGCACCTTTTTCAGTTGCTTCAACTACAGCTTCAGCAACAGCCTTGGTTCCCGCTTCAAACTTTTGCATTTCAAAAACGCCCATCGGCCCGTTCCATAAAATTGTCTTTGAAGAAGCTACCACTTCTTTGTATTGTTTTACCGCAGCAGGACCAATATCTAATCCCATCCAGCCATCTTTAATATTATCATTGTTTGCTGCATCAGTATTTGCATCAGGAGAGAAAGCATCAGCAATTACCGAATCTGTTGGAAGAACAAGATTCACTCCTTTGCTTTTTGCCTTTTCGATCAGCTCTAAAGCCAGATCCAACTTATCAGCCTCTACTAAAGAATTACCAATATTTCCACCCTGAGCTTTGGCAAAAGTATATGCCATACCACCGCCGATAAGCAGATTGTCCACTTTGTCTAATAGTTTCTCAATTAAAAGAATTTTGTCAGACACTTTTGCTCCGCCCATGATAGCAGTAAAGGGTCTTTCAGGATTATTCAATACTTTCTCTGCATTTGCAAGTTCGCCAGCCATCAGATATCCGAAGTATTTAGCTGAAGGAAAGAACTTTGCAATCACCGCGGTTGAAGCGTGAGCACGGTGCGCAGTTCCGAACGCATCATTTACATACACATCTCCAAGCTTGCTTAATTTTTCAGCGAAAGCCTCATCTCCTTTTTCTTCTTCTTTGTAAAAACGAAGATTTTCCAATAATAAAACATCCCCGTTTTTCAAAGCAGCTGCTTTTTCTATTGCCTGCTGACCGATGCAATCATCCGCGAAAGCAACATCTCTGTTTAATACTTTCGACAAATGCCCTACCAGGTGTTTTAAAGAATATTTATCGGTCGGCCCATCTTTTGGTCTGCCTAAATGCGACATTAAGATTACTGCACCACCATCATTTAATATCTTTTTAATTGTGGGCAAAGCGCCTTGGATGCGGTTATCGTCGGTTATATTGAAACTCTCATCAAGAGGCACATTAAAATCTACACGTATTAGCGCTTTCTTTCCGGAGAAGTTTAAATTATCAATTGTTTTCATTTTTAAAAAATTTTAATTTGTGTGAACAGAATGAATTAACACGATGTTCGTGGGGTGGTAAAACTACAGAGATTTGAATTAATATAAAAGTGTAATAATCACACTAAGATATGACCGAAGTCAAAAACATCAATTATCCTTCAAACGGCTAATTTTTTCCACCAAATCCGCAAGTCTACTGGAGTATCCATATTCATTATCGTACCATCCAACCACCTTGGTAATTCCACCCACCACAGAAGTAAGCAATGAATCAAATACACATGAATGTGGATTATCGATAATATCAATGGAAACAATAGGATCTTGTGTGTATTGAACAACGTTTTTAAAGAAAGTCTCTGAGGCTAATTTAAATGCTGCATTAATTTCCTCAACTGTAGGCTGGGTCTTCAGAGTACATGTAAAATCAGTTAAAGAACCATTTAAAACCGGAACCCTGATCCCCGCGCCGCCCAGCTTTCCTTCCAGTGCAGGAAAAATACTGGTTATTGCCTTGGCTGCTCCTGTTGTAGTTGGTATAATTGAAGCAGAAGCCGCCCTGGCACGGCGCAAATCTTTATGAGGACCATCGTGCAGGTTCTGATCTCCGGTCATGGAGTGCACCGTGGTAATATAACCGTTTACGATACCCCAGTTATCTTCGAGCACCTTAATCATGGGCGCAATGTTGTTGGTGGTGCACGAAGCGTTCGATAATATTGCTTCTGAGAAATCAATTTCCTGATCGTTTACACCTAAAACAATGGTCGGGACATTTTTATCAGGCGATGGCGCTGAAATAAGCACCTGTTTGGCCCCAGCTTTAAGATGCAGGGCAGCCTTTTCTCTAGTGGTATATTTACCCGTCGATTCGATTACCAAGTCGACATTAAGGTCAAGCCAAGGTAATTGAGAAGGATCTGATTCGGAAAAAACGGGGATCGATTTTCCATTTACGATCAATTGCCTGTCTCCTGCTTTCACAGAAAAAGTCGCAGGACCGTGGATAGAATCATACTTCACAAGATGTGCGAGCGTTGCTGCGTCCGATAAATCGTTAATCGCTACAATGTCAACATTCGCGCGTTGCAAAAGTATGCGTAATACTGTTCGTCCTATCCTTCCAAAGCCGTTAATCGCTATTCTCATGTGTGTTTAAAAAAGACAAAGTTAATCGAAATATACTAATTGGCAGGTGTAAGATAAATGTATAACAATTTGCTAAGATGTAACGACATTGTCCCCTTTCGGGAAACACTTGGGAACAAAGTTTGCGGCAGGTTCAAATCTATCTAAATACAATGGAAAGCTTTAATATAAATTTCAAATTGAATAATACTCATGAGGAAGTACTGGTGATTCCTGATGAGTGTACCGAAAAAAGTATATTTCACTTGGTTAAAAACGGACATGAACTTTGTAAACTATCCTATACAGATACAAGCTTGTGGGAGTTAATGGAGAATGCCAATCTAAAACCCGAAGAAGTTGAGGAACTCGGAAGGAAAATTGAGGAGCACTACTTTTGAGCCTAAATCCTTCTTTAGGAAACCATTTTCGCTCATGCAGGTTATAATTATTAAAAGACTATGATTAACAATAAAAGCGATAAACCCGAGAAATTCGAGCCTAAAGATTCAAAACGCAAAAACATCAAGCATCCGCAGGATGATGAAGAGGCCGTTGTAAAACCAGAGGACCGCAGCTACAACAAGGAAGAAAGCGACTTTGGCAACATAGCCAAATATAAGGAAGAAAGTGAACAGCCTGTTTTGCCGGTGAAGGATGCGCCAAAAGAATAGAGTTGCAACGGCAAATTAATGTGCAGATGTGCAATGCCCGACAGCTGCAGATTAATTGATGAGCTAATCAGATGCCAATTATTGCTCCAGCTTTTTTGCTTTTTTCACGTGCTTTAAGATTTTGGCTTCCATATGGAAGATAATCTCTTCGGCGATATTAGTGATATGATCTCCAACCCTCTCAAGTTTTCGAATGATAGTTAAAAGATACAAGGCCTGGTGAATATTAGGCGAATCACCTTTTAAATATTCTACAATCACGTCCGTAGCACCTTTATTGATATCATCTAAGATATTATCCTGATTAAAAATGGTCCGGGCTAATTTGGTATCTCCATTTGCATAAGCCTCTGAGATAGACTGAAGCATCATATTAACGGTGTCGGCCATTTCAGCAAAACGCGATATTTTTAAAAGATCTTTATCGAAACATTCTCCAGCCATTAACAGATACTGCGCAATACCCTCAGCGCTATCGCCTATGCGCTCAAAATTGCTGTTTATTTTAAGTGTGGCGAAAACAAAACGCATGTCTGTTGCAAAAGGATTAAGCAGAGCCAGTATATTTTCGCATTCTTTATCGAGCGAAAGTTCGTAAGCATTTACCCTCTTTTCATTGAAAATAACTTCACTGGCCAGATCAGTATCGCCCTCTATTAGCGCCGTAAGACTTTTTTTAATTTGAGAGGTAACCAGTTCCGCCATTCCGGTCATCTCATGTTTTAACTTTTGTAACTCTTCTTCTAAATGCGTCATGATATACTAATTATCCAAATCGACCTGTAATGTAATTATGAGTTTGCTCTTTTTTCGGATTGGTAAAGATTGTTGTGGTCGCATTATATTCAATCAACTCTCCTAAATAAAAGAACGCTGTTTTATCACTTATACGTGCAGCCTGCTGCATATTATGTGTAACAATTACAATGGTGTATTTGCTTTTCAGCTCGTAAATCAGCTCTTCAATTTTTGCAGTAGAAAGCGGATCAAGAGCCGAAGCGGGTTCATCCATTAAAATCACAGAGGGTTCTACCGCCATGGTACGGGCAATACACAAACGCTGTTGCTGCCCTCCTGAAAGAGACAATGCCGATTTTTTAAGATCATCCTTGACTTCATCCCACAAGGCTGCCTGTCTTAACGAACGTTCAACTGTTTCATCCAAAACCTTCCTGTCTTTTATCCCTTTGATTCTGAGGCCGAAAGCAACGTTCTCGTAAATACTCTTTGGAAAAGGGTTGGGCTTTTGGAAAACCATCCCAATTTTCTTGCGATGCTCGTCGACGTTAGCGAACTCGTCGGTGTGAATGTTGGAATATGTG
>CBFGOI010000186.1:0-4494 GCA_965650335.1 uncultured Pedobacter sp.
GGGATATTATATTCCATTTTTTTATTTAATGTATGTAATGATACGCATTAAAAAAGGGGGATTTCTTTTTATAGTGGTGATAGTGCCTTAGGAGCTTGGAAAGCAGGTAAAGAGAAAAATATAAATCCCGGGGCCGAAGATGTTAGTCTACGTTGAGAATCGTTTTAGCCAAATTGATCATACTCTCCGAGCCCGAATATTTACCCCGCTCGTCGGATAATTTTACCACTTCGGTCCAGTCGCCTTCCTGGGGCCGGGCGGCTGTCATTTTTATTACAATGTTGAGTGGCTCGGGGCCAACATCGTTAGTTAAATTGGTACCAATACCGAAAGACATGCCAATTCTTTTCCTGCAATGTTCTGCTATGCGGGCAACTTTCTGATAGTTGAGTCCGTCAGAAAAGATAATCGTTTTGGTTTTTGGGTTAATTCCCATTTTCTGGTAGTGCGAAATAACATTATCTGCAAACACGAGCGGATCTCCACTATCGTGCCTTACTCCGTCGAACAGCTTTGAATACATCTTGTCGAACTGGCGGAAAAACACTTCAGTTGTATACGTGTCTGATAAAGCAATCCCCAAATCGCCCCGATAAACCTTAACCCAATTTTCTAAACCCATGGCATTCGCCATTTTAAATCCATAACAAGCCGCATGAAACATAAACCATTCGTGTGCATGTGTTCCGATGGGTTTGGTTTGTTGCAGCATAGCCATATGTACATTGCTGGTACCTATAAACGAGCCATTTCCATATTGTTTTAAGGCTTGTACCACCTGGCGGTGTACCTGGTATGAATACCTGCGACGGGTTCCAAATTCGGCAACGGTAACCCCTAAGTTTTTGAATTTCTCAATCTTTTTCTTGTTGCATTCTTTAACTTCTTCATTGCTTATCCGCTCAGAATGATTGTGCGTATAATACAATTCGCAGATCAGCGACATTAAAGGCACTTCCCATAAAATCGTCCGGTACCAAAAGCCTTCAATCCTGATCTTTAACTTATCGCCGTGCTGTATGATTTCTACTTCGTCGGGATTGTACCGGTAACCGTCGAGAAAGTCGAGATAAACCGGGTCAAGGTAGTGGCAGCAAGAACTGAGAAAGAGCTTTTCTTCCGAGCTGAGTTTCAGTAAAGCCATTTGATCTACAGCATTTCTGAGCGCCTCGGCAAAGCCGGGCGGAAAAGAATGTTTACCCCGATTAATAAACTCGTACCGGGCTTTAGCCTCCGGAAATAAGCGAATAACCCCTTGCTGCATGGTAAACTTATAAAAATCGTTATCGAGCAGCGATGGAAGAGGCGAAAAAGCTTGTATCATATCAAAACCTAAGGCATTTTAAAAGAAACACCGTTTCGTTCTGCTGGTTTACCCTTGGATGAGAAAAAAGGCTAAACGAAATGATCTTTGCATCACATACAGGAAATTTCAGAAACTTGTTGGAAATTTCAGCACACAAGTTCTGCTAATAACAGATAGAATGGATACATTTATGGTCTCATTCTCAGAAATTAATGACGCTTTTTAGAATCTATTCTCTGGCAGCCCTGCTGATAACGTTTAACTTTTCTGCTTTTTCGCAAGAACAGGACTCCACCGGTTTAACCAAAATCCTCATCAAGCTTGAAAGCTTCGCCAACAAGTATCCGCAAGAAAAAGTACATGTTCATTTTGATAAACCTTATTATGCTGTTGGCGATACCATCTGGCTTAAGAGCTATGTAACCGCAGGCTTGCACATCCCCTCGCCGCTTAGCAAAATTGTTTATGTCGACGTGTTAACCAGCCGCGACTCCCTGGTTCAAACACTGAAGCTGCCGGTTAGCAATAGTATGGCATGGGGAAATATTGCACTTAGCGCCGAAAAATACAAACAAGGAAATTATCAAATCCGGGCATATACCCGGTGGATGATAAATTTTGATCCTGATTATTTATTTAGCAAAAGCATTAACATAGGCAACGGCGAAAACAACGTTAACACCCACATTAGCTTTAATCACAATACCACCGGCACCACGGCAAGCATTGCTTACAAAAACCCTAACGGCACAGCCTATTCAAATAAAAAAATAAGCTGGAAAATTGATGAAGGTGATAAACAACGTAAGGGAAAGGGAGTCACAGATCAAAATGGAATTTTTAGCCTAAACCTACCGGATGATCTTTCAATTGCAGCTAACAGTTTATCACTGGTAACTACCATTGAATTAACCGATAATACAGTTTCTAACACATTCCCCTTAAAAGCGGCTGATAAAAAAATAGATCTTCAATTTTTCCCGGAAGGTGGAGAAATTATTAGCGAGATTCCTGCAAAAATCGCTTTTAAAGCCTTAAAGGCTGATGGATTAGGCATTGACATTAAAGGTACCATCACAGATAATGAAGGTAACTTAGTAACTGACTTCAGTTCGCAGCATTTGGGCATGGGGCTTTTTGTGTTAGCGCCCGAAGCCGGAAAAACGTATGTGGCCAAAATTACTTCTCCGCTTAATTATAGCGGCACCTACCCTTTGCCAAATGTGGCCGCCAGCGGCATTACCCTGGCTGTAAGCAATGGTGCAAATCAAGAAAGCCTGAACCTTCGATTTTTATGCAATAGCAGTTTTCTCTCAGCTAACGAGGGTAAAAGCTTTTATTTAATTGCCAAATCCGGCGAGATTGTTTACTACGCCGCAAAAATAAATCTAACAAAACAGGCGTTTGCAACATCCATCCCTAAAAACAAATTTCCCACCGGCATCGTTCAATTATCTTTGTTATCTGCCCAGGGAAAAGGCTTGAGCGAACGGCTTGTTTTTATTCGCCACGCGGATGAGCTTAACCTTTCCTTAAAAACAGATAAAACCACTTATGGAAGAAGGCAAAAAGTAAAACTCAATATAGAAGCCAGGAACAATAAGTTACCAGGCGAAGCAAATTTATCGGTTTCGGTGGTCGACGAAACAAAGGTGCCTTTTGATGATAATGCCGAAACCACCATTTTAAGTAATCTATTGCTTTCGTCTGAATTAAAAGGATATATAGAAAAGCCCAACTATTATTTTAACCAGGTAAGTGAAAAAACGGAAGCCAATTTAGATGTGTTAATGCTCACGCAGGGTTACCGCCGCTTTTTGTATTCGGACATACTTGCCGATAAAAATCCGCAGATATTTTTCTTGCCCGAACAGGGAATCGACATCACAGGTATTCTGCGAAATTCTACCGGCATGCCTTTAAATAAGGCGAATGTAAAGCTTAGAATACCCGACAAGTACTATACAGCTTATGCGACAACAAATGGATCGGGAGTTTTTAAGTTTCCGAATATAGTAGTTGCAGATTCATCCCAGGTGATTGTTACTTCGGCAGATTACAGCAATAAAAACCCTATGCTTACGGTAGATCCTACTGCCTTCCAACCGGGTATAGGTACCATAAAATGGCCGCAAGAGCTGAATCTGGATAGCACCATGAACAAATACCTGAAAAACAACAAAGAGCTTTTGAAAAGATCGCTGGTATTGAAAGAGGTTGTAATTAAAAGCGCAGCAAAAACAAAGGTTCCAAGTCATACCGATTATCCGGCATTGAGCGGTTTAAGTGCCTGGCCCGATCATTTAATCACAAGCGACCGCTTTGCCAACTGTCCGAATTTTTTCACTTGCGTACGATCAATGCTAACCGGGGTAACGTATGAGAATGAGAACTTTTATGTTAGCAGAGACTATAATACAGGCAACAAAACCCCTATGCAGGTATTTTATAATGGAATGCCGGTGGATGCGAATTTTATGAACACTGTAAATTCGACCGAAATAGAATCCATTGAAATCTTCTTAAAAGATCAGCTGGGACTAGTAAACCGCACCTACAACAGCAATGGCGCCCTGGTAATCAACGGAAAGGCGGTTGAGAAAAAACCTAAGATGAAGATGGAAGATATCCGCAACCTCTTACCAAAGCCCGGTGAGGTGAAGTTTATACCCCAGGGATATACCATCGCACGAGAGTTTTACTCGCCAAAGTATTCTCCTTCGGCAGCTATAAAAGGCATCGATCTTCGCACTACCATTCATTGGGACCCTAAAGTAAAAACCGACAAAACCACCGGCAAATCTGTAATTGAATTTTACAATGCCGATGGCCGCGGAACTTACCGGGTGATTGCTGAAGGAATTGATGCTGAGGGGCATATTGGAAGGACTGTTTACCGGTATAAGGTTGAGTAGACGGAGCGGACTCATGCCGATAGGATCGGCAATCGTAATGCGCTTTGCCGGAAAAAGAAGAGGAACGTGCTCTGCATTAGGATTCCCGCCTGCGCGGGAATGACGGCGATGGGGTGTTAAACGACAATCGTCATCCCAAGAGCTCCGTCATTGCCGATCCGATCGGCAATCGTAATGCGCTTTGCCGGAAAAAACGAGGAATGAATTGGGTGATACTCCTTATCGCATCACCTCATCCCTAACCCTTCTCCTCGAGGAGAAGGGAACCAGAGG
>CBFGOI010000187.1:0-4244 GCA_965650335.1 uncultured Pedobacter sp.
AAACTGGATAACTGAACCAGTTGCAGTATTAGCTCCCATACCCATACCTTCAGGGTGAGTAATTGGACAACCAGATCCGTCAACAACAGTACCAGCAGGAGTTCCTGGGCATTTGTCAAATCTGTCAGCAACACCATCACCATCAGCATCAGCTGATAATTGGTTTACAGTGTTTTCTAAAGTGCTTACACGAGTTTTTAAAGCTTCAACTTCCTGACGTAATGTAGGATCTTTTAATTCATCGTACATTAAAGCAACAGGGTTAGTCCACTCTAAGCTAGGTTTAGCAGAGCTTCCAAGAGAAAACTCAAGACCAGCGTATCCGTAAGACCATTTGTCTTTGTTAGAAGCACCGTTTCTCCAAACTCCGTCAAGGTTATCAGCATCCAGGAAGTTAGCATCGTAACCTAAATTTAAAGCAACTCTGTTGCTTAATTTGAAGTTAACACCAGCTCCAACAGGGATAAATAACTCACGAACGTTTTGATCATCTTTGTTAGCAGCGTTAGGGTATGGTTTGTATTTAACCAATCCAGCACCACCTTGTACGAAGAAATTGATAGCGTTCTCTCTTCTAAGGAAGTCGATAGTACCAACGTTAACTACTCCTTTTAATGAAAGGGCGTAGTGAATTTCAGTGTCAAAACTTGCAGGCATTCCAGCGATAGAAGATCTTCCTTCGTTGTTATCTGCATTACCTTTAACGTTTCCTCTGTGGAAATCTAACTTCATTCCGAAAGATGGAGCAAATTGTTTTTTAAGAAATGCGCCATATCCTAATGAAGACTCCCAGTCAGCGTAATCATTCGTTCCGAAAGGAACAATTGGTGCAAGTACACCAGCGTTAACACCTAGAGACCATGTTCTGTACTGTCCTCTTCCGCCAAACACTGTGGCAGTCGAGCTCGTTGTTGTAGTTGTCTCCTGAGCCGTGGCAGCTAGACCTACCAGCGTCACCATAGAACAAGCAACAACTTTTTTAATTGTAGAATAATTCATGCTTTGTTTTTTTTAAGGTTAAACAATTTTAATTGCGTAATTTTTCACAAAATTAATTATAAGTTTGATATCACCAAATATTTGTCAAATACCATTCCTATTATTCTGCTAAACATAACAATCTTAAAAAGGTTTATCTTTTATTTAATTTAGTTTTTGATTATGAAGTATAACCATATTGATTCTTCATTGTTTAAGAAGAACCGCGAAAAATTTATAAGTAATCTGAAAACCAACGCAATAACGGTTTTTAATTCTAACGACGAATACTTACGCAGCGGCGATCAAACATTTCCTTTCAAACAAAATGCAGATTTTTTTTATTTGACGGGAATCGATCAGGAGCAGTCTATTTTAGTTCTTTACCCTGATTGTCCTAATCCGATATACAAAAGTGTCTTGTTTTTAAGACAAACAAATGAGCATATCGCCGTATGGGAAGGACACAAATACACCAAGAAGCAGGCAACGGAAACTTCTGGAATTGAAAGTGTCTATTGGCTTGATGAATTCTGGAACATCCTCTCTACAATAATAAATTACGCTGACACCATCTATTTGAACACAAATGAAAATGATCGGGCCAGCTATGATGTGTCGAATCGTGACCTCCGCTTTATCAGTCAGTTAAAAGAGCGGTATCCCTTGCACGAATATAAACGGTCTGCTCCTATTTTGCGCTCCCTTCGGGCGGTAAAATCTGAGGCAGAGATTCTCCTCACAAAAAAAGCCTGCAGCATCACGGCCGATGCTTTTAAAAGAGTGTTGAAATTTGTAAAACCCGGCGTTAAAGAATATGAAATTGAAGCTGAAATCATACATGAATTTATCCGCCAGGGCGCAACAGGTCATGCTTATTCTCCGATTATTGCCTCGGGTGCTAATGCAAACATCCTTCATTACAACGATATCAATCAGATTTGCAAAGATGGCGAGGTGATACTTTTTGATTTTGGAGCAGAATACGCTAACTATAATGCCGATTTAAGTCGGTCCATCCCAGTAAATGGAAAATTTACAAAGCGGCAACGAGATGTGTATAATGCTGTTTTACATGTGATGCGTGAGTCGAAGAAAATGCTGATATCGGGTACAGTTTGGAATGAATATCATGAAGAGGTAGGTAAGATTATGACCGACCAGCTGATTCAACTCGGGCTGCTGGATAGGTTTGAGGTCGAGCGCCAAAATCCTTCTATGCCGTTGTATAAAAAATATTTTATGCATGGAACTTCGCACCATCTTGGACTGGATGTTCACGATTTTGCCAGTCGTTATAAACCATTCGAGCCGGGAAATATATTAACCTGCGAACCAGGCATCTATATAAAAGAAGAAGGCTTAGGTATACGGTTAGAAAATGACATCTTAATAACTGAAGATGGAAATATAGATTTGATGGCAGATATTCCGATTGAAGCGGAAGAAATAGAAGAACTTATGAATGCTTGATTTTAGATTCGACAAATTGATAGATGTTGAACCCTTTCACCTTTGATGCTTCCGTAATTTCATGCTGAAGTTTTTTTTTATCAATGTCAGCCATCCTCTTTTCCTGAATAAGCTTCCAGGCTTTTTCGGTAGCTAAAAGTGAACGGGTGGCAGGTTTGTAGTCATAATTTTTGATAAAAAGGGCAAGCTCAGAAATGCCCTCTCCGCTCGTCGCAATCGTTTTAAAAACCGGAATTGAACGGACCTTTGTAAACCGCTGAAGATTATTTGCGAACGGTTCAGCTCCTTCCCGGTCTGCTTTGTTGACGATAAAAGCATCCCCAATTTCCATTATGCCCGCTTTTATAGATTGAATCTCATCGCCTGATTCTGGAACCAACACGACCAAGGTAACGTCCGCAAGTGCCGCAACTTCCACTTCAGATTGGCCAACACCCACCGTTTCAAGCAGGATGTAATCGAACCCGGATGCTTTAAGTACATCGGTCATTTCAATTATTTTGGTTGATAGGCCTCCCAAAGATCCTCTGGATGCAATAGATCTGATGAAAACATTCTTATGAGTGGCATAATTTTGCATTCGGACCCTATCGCCAAGTAAAGATCCAAAACTAAAAGGAGATGTTGGGTCGACTGCTAGAACTGCAATGCGAGTGGTTTCGCTTAATAATTCATTAATCAGCTTTGAAACCAGTGTGCTCTTTCCAGCCCCTGGAGGGCCTGTTATTCCTATAATTCTGCTATTTGAATCAATATGAAGACTTTTGAGAAGGTCCCCGGCCCCGGCTAGTTCATTTTCTACGATGGTAAGTTGCCTCGAAACCTCACGGAAGTTTTTAAAACGTGAATGGTGTTTGTTTTGACTTTTGCTCATCTTAATCGCTTTCTAGGAGGCATCCATAACTAATATCGGTAAAAATTTCAAATCTGTCATTTTTCTAAGATGTCGCGGCTATTTATCTTTATTAAAATGAAAAACCTTTGATAAAATTTATCTTTGCCCTTCGATGATTATTTAATATGAAAGTAGTAGGTTTTACTTTTATTAGGAATGCTGTAAAAAACGATTATCCGATTGTAGAAGCAATTTTATCAATATTGCCTATTTGTGATGAGTTTGTTGTAGCACTCGGAAATTCGGAGGATGAAACTGAGAGATTGATATTAAACATCGAATCGCCAAAAATTAGAATAATTCATACAGTGTGGGATGAGTCTCTCCGAGCAGGGGGTGAGGTGTTCGCCGCTGAAACAGACAAAGCCTTCAAAGCTATTTCAGCTGATGCGGATTGGGCTTTTTACATACAGGGAGATGAATGCGTTCATGAGAAATATCATGAAACCATCAAAAGGGAAATGGAAGAAAATTTGGATAATATGCAAATCGAAGGCTTGTTATTTAAATACCTGCACTTTTATGGTTCTTATGATTATTGTGGAAGTTCAAGGCGTTGGTACCGGCGTGAAATAAGAGTACTTAGAAATAATAAATCTATTCACTCTTATCGTGATGCGCAGGGATTTCGATGGAATAACAGGAAAATAAATGTTAAACTTATTGATGCTTACATTTATCATTATGGATGGGTAAAGCCACCTTCCGGCTTGAAACATAAAGTTAGAAATTTCAATAAGTTTTATCACGATGATGAGTGGATTGAAAAACATGTACCGGAAACGATAGATTTCGACTACAAAAATGCGGACAGATTGGTTGCTTTCAATTCGTCACATCCCCGGGTTATGCAAAACCGGATTGATTCAGTTAACTGGACGCTCAATATTGATTTAAA
>CBFGOI010000188.1:0-4213 GCA_965650335.1 uncultured Pedobacter sp.
TATCTGCTTACCCTTGTCGTTATTTGCGCAAAACTCAATTGTACAGGAAGGAGAGCATATGAAAATAGATTTCCATCATTCTGTGAGTGGAATAGACCCGGGCCAATCTGCTGACTTTTATGAAGGCAACGATTTATTAGGAGGAGGATTCCTGATATAAACGACACCTTTGTCTGACACTAACTAAAATACAATCAAGCCTTTACAAGTTAAAATCTTTTGCCCCGGCATTTGCTTGAAGTCAACGTTAAAGCAAATGAATTTTGCATTCCTTCTTTTAATGTCTTTATTTGCAGAAAAAGGTTCTTGAATGGCAAAAAATCTACTCATAGTTGAATCACCGGCAAAAGCAAAGACAATAGAAGGATATTTAGGAAAGGATTTCCTTGTAAAATCCAGCTATGGTCACATTCGCGATTTGGTTAAAACCGATGATGCGATTGATGTAAACAACAATTTCGACCAGAAGTACGAAGTTCCAGCAGATAAAAAAGCTGTTGTGAATGAATTGAAAAAACTTGCAAAAGAAGCCGAAATGGTTTGGCTAGCATCGGATGAGGACCGCGAGGGAGAAGCTATTTCATGGCATCTTTATGAAACATTAGGGCTAAAGGACGACAAAACCAAACGCATTGTTTTTCATGAAATCACTAAGCCTGCCATACTAAAAGCTATTGAGACACCTAGAAAAATTGATTATAATCTGGTACACGCTCAACAAGCGCGACGTGTTTTAGATAGATTGGTAGGTTTTGAGCTTTCTCCTGTTTTATGGAAAAAAGTTAAGCCTTCCCTATCTGCAGGACGTGTTCAGTCTGTAGCGGTACGACTTATCGTAGATCGGGAACGTGAGATCACTAATTTTAAAGGAACTGCTGCTTATAAGATTGTCGCCATATTTTCTACGGGAAAGGCAAAAGAACTGTTCAGGGCAGAATTACCCGAGCGCTATGATACTGAGGCCGAAGCGACAAAATTCCTTCAGGATTGCATCAATGCATCTTATACGATATCCAGTTTAGAAACGCGGCCTACAAAACGTAACCCGGCCCCTCCTTTTACAACCTCGACTTTACAACAGGAAGCCAGCAGGAAACTTGGATTTTCAGTGTCGAGAACCATGACAGTAGCGCAGAAACTGTACGAATCGGGAAAGATCACCTATATGCGTACCGACTCGGTAAATTTATCTGAGACGGCTTTAAACGCCGCTGCGGCTGAAATTAATTCAGCATACGGAACTAAATATCATCAGCAAAGAACATTTAAAACCAAATCTGCAGGCGCTCAAGAAGCTCACGAAGCAATTCGACCTACTTATTTTGAACAACATACTATTAATGGCGATGCGTCAGAAACCAGGCTTTATGAACTAATCTGGAAACGCGCGATCGCTTCTCAAATGAGCGAAGCTCAGTTTGAAAAAACCACCGCTAAAATTGCCATCTCAACCAGAAAAGAGAATTTTGTGGCAAATGGTGAGGTAATGAAGTTTGATGGCTTCCTGAAGGTTTATATGGAGTCTACAGATGAAGAAACTGAAATACACCTGGATGGCGCGGAAACAGACAACGCAATTCTTCCGCCATTAAGTAAAGGCCAGGCATTGCAGGCGCAAGAGTTAAAAGCAACAGAGCGCTTTAGCAGACCGCCTGCACGATATACGGAAGCCAGTCTTGTAAAAAAGCTCGAAGAACTTGGCATCGGCCGTCCCTCCACGTATGCTCCGACAATTTCCACCATTCAAAACCGCGGCTATGTAGTAAAAGAAGACAGAGATGGCAAAACCCGGAACTTCTGCGTTTTTACTCTCGCTAATGGAACTATTAAAAAAGAAACCAAATCGGAAATAACCGGTGCAGAAAAATCAAAACTATTCCCTACCGATATTGGCGCCGTTGTCAACGATTTTCTAGTTCAACACTTTAAAGGCATTGTCGATTTTAACTTCACAGCTTCTGTAGAAAAAGAATTTGATGAAATTGCCCAGGGTCTGAAAGAATGGACTGAAATGATAAAGTCGTTCTACAGCCCATTCCATATTGAAGTTGAAAACACTCTGCAGCATGCTGACCGTGCAAGCGGAGAACGCTTATTAGGCGTCGATCCTGCAAGTGGTAAAAACGTTTATACGAAAGTGGGGAAATTTGGACCTCTGGTTCAGATAGGTGAAATTGACAATGAAGAAAAGCCGAGATACGCAAGTTTGTTAAAAGCACAATCAGTATCTTCTATCACCCTTGAAGAAGCACTTGAACTATTTAAACTTCCATTAAAGCTGGCTGATTACGAAGGAAAAGAAGTGATAATCGGCGTTGGGCGTTTCGGACCGTATGTGAAATGGGGCGAAGCTTTTATTTCATTACCAAAGAACGAAGATCCTTTATCTGTTACCCAGGAGCGGGCAGTTGAGATCATCAATGAGAAAATTGCTGTTGATGCACCTGTTGCAGAATATAAAGGGCATCCTGTTACAAAGGGAAAAGGCAGGTTTGGACCTTTTATCAAATGGAACGACCTCTTCATAAATATACCGGCACGTTATAATTTTGACAATCTTAGTCAGCCTGAAATAGAAGAGCTGATCGATAAAAAACTGGAGAAAGAATCCAACCGTTTTATCCAAAATTGGGAAGATGAGAAGATTGCCATCGAGAATGGCCGCTGGGGCCCATTTATTCGCTTCGGAAAGGAAATGTTAAAGCTTGGCAAAAATCCCGATACCAATCAAAAATTCACGCCGGAAGAACTAGCCATACTTTCCCTTGAAGAGGTAAAGAAGTTGATAACGGAACAGATTCCGGACGCATTTGAAAAGAAAGCAAAAAACAAAAGCAAAAAAGCAGCGGTTAAAAAGAAATAAACAAGCTCTTGCATTGCATGGATGCTAAAACATGTTGAGTTCATGAAAAAAGATCTTCCGGAAAATATAGTTGAAGATATCGCGGTAGCTGTTGTTCTAGAAAATGCAACACCCGAGACTAAAGATTGGAGCGTTTACTTAATAAACCTCAAAGATAGGCCAATCGAGACGGTTTTAGTGAGTTCTAAGGGGTACGGCTTGAAAGATGGTGAAGAGGTTAAAACATCCATTTTACGCCATTCTATTGGAGATTTAGGCGCAAAAGACTATGCAAAAATTGAAGCTATCGATGAGCAGGTATTTGGCTTGACAAACGAATATTGGTTGAGCTATTACATCGATGGAAATATCTACGACAAAAAATTCATCTTCCTTCCGGAAAGTATAATTGAGTCTAATTTTATTAGGATACCTGTATTGAACAAGGTTGGAGTGATGATTGGATAAATTGAATAATAGTTTGGAATTCACTAAATTCAAAAACTATTATGATTTTATGCTTGAACACATCGACCTATCACAATTACTTGTTCTCGATATTGAAACAGCTCCTCAATACTCAACCTTTGAAGAGGTCCCAGAAATTTTTAAAGAATTATGGGAACAAAAAACTCATTATCAACGAAAAGAAGAAACAGCTGCCGAGTACTATCCGCGAGCGGGAATATTTGCAGAATTTGGTAAAATAATTTGCATTTCTGCCGGCATTTTCACGAAAGAAAACGGAATCATAGGCCTAAGAGTCAAATCTTTCTTCGGGGATGACGAATGCAAACTGCTGACTGATTTCATCACGCTTTTAAACAAACAGCCAAGCTCTTTAACTTTATGCGCCCATAACGGGAAAGAATTTGACTTTCCTTATCTATGCCGAAGAACTTTGGTAAATCAGCTGTGTATTCCCGAGCAACTTCGCATCAGCGGGAAAAAACCATGGGAAATTAATCACTTAGACACAATGGATCTGTGGAAATTTGGCGATTATAAAAGTTTCACTTCACTAAACTTACTTGCTGCAATATTTAATATTCCTACTCCCAAAGATGACATCAAAGGAAGCGATGTTCATTGGGTTTACTGGAAAGAACATGATATTGAGCGCATCAGGACCTATTGCCAAAAAGATGTAATTACTACTGCACAATTATTAATGAAGTTTAAAAACCTTCCCTTGATCCACGAAGAGCAGATTTCCTTTGTTGAATGAAGCAATTCTCCTAATATTCTGTTATACTTACAACATTCAACATTTATTAATGGCAAAAAAGAAAACCAACCATATAAAGCTGGTATTTACACAGCTAATACAAGACATAATTGAAAAAGGTGGCAACAAACCTTTAAATTATA
>CBFGOI010000189.1:0-4156 GCA_965650335.1 uncultured Pedobacter sp.
CCTGAATTTCTTTTGTGATATCAAAATAAAAGTAGTTGTATCCATAATTCCATTCGCCTGCTTTCTTGCCATTAACATACACTTTAGGCTCGCTCATGGCTCCTTCAAAAAGAATTAAAACCTTTTGGTCAGGTCTGTAATTCGGCAAGTCAAAGTAGTTTCGGTACCAGCCTTCGCCGATATAGGGCAGAGCACCCGTTCTTCCGGTTTTTTCGCTGGCAACTCTTTCTCCGTTCTGAGTGATAGCTACTACCTGCTTATCCACATCCTTATCAAAGGGACCGTAAATTGCCCAATCGTGAGGAACTTTTACCGTTTGCCACTTTTTATCATTGAAGACCTGCTTTGATGCCGCCTCATTCTGTCCCTTATAAAACTTCCAGTCAGTGTTCAACTCTGTTACCTCCCTCACCTGGGCAAAAGCCATTTGAACTAACAGAATGAAAAATGAAATTAATGCGGGCTGCCTGTAAATTTCAACCATATGAACGATCTTTCTAAAGGATTTTAATTTTGTGAAATTTGAACTAATTTTTTGTTTTCTCAGGGACATAGTTGATTATAGTTTAGTTCGAATTTGGTCGCGAATTTGATGGACAAGTTTCATTTTTTAATAATAATTGGTTTTTAAGGTTGCTGTGGCTAAAAATTCATTTCACAAACACTCCTTTAGTTATTTACATCGAACCAAAGGACAGCAAATACAATCACTTCCCTTTGTTCAGTTGTACATTCTTTTGGTTCTAACAGGCTAATTTAACACCTATGGCGTGCCCCGAATAGAAAAACCAGTGTTAACAGAACGATGCTTTGCAGTTTGACAAATATTATATTTTTAATAAATCATTGGCACGGAGCCAATGATTTATACTAACCTTTCAAATCTAGTTTTTTTTTAATATATCTAATTAATGCTGTTATTGTTGAATCAGTGATACTTTATCAATATCCAACCAGGTCTCAGCAGCCGCGTTAGAATAAAATCCAACAGTTATCTGGCCGGTAGTCACGGTTATAGTTGGAATCGAAACTTCTGTCCATGCACTCATAGCCCGTAAGGCTACAGAAAGCTCAGCACCTCCAAAGTCCCTGGCATACATTTTCCGTTCGGTGAAGCCACTTGAGCCTACGGCAAAAGCACTTAATTTATACGTTCCGTTGGGTACTGCAATCGTTTGGTAGGTATCGGCAATGTAGGCAGAAGCCAAATAATGCCCAAGGTAATAGCCCCCGTCGGGATTCCATCCATTATTTGCGCCCCCTACAAATGAAGCCATAGCATTACCACCTTCTGTCCAGCTTGCAACAGTTTGTACCGCCGCACCAGCAGCATCGAAACTAGGGTTTTGGACGTAGTTAATTGCAGGAGGCTGCGGATTTACCAGAAATGCATCCATTGCCACTGAAGGTTTTCCGGTCGCATCAAATGCTCCCTTGGTATAACCATTCCATTTGTTATAATTTTCTGGTTCCCAATAAAAAACGCCTAAGCCTGCTCCATTGGGTAAGGACCCATTTTTATTGATTAAATCTGTGATAAACGATTTGCAATCTCTGGCTTCCTTTTGTTCCATCCCTACTTCAACAACCATAACCTGCGATCCATATCTTGTCACCATATCCTTCATATTAGCTAAGCATTGATCGTTTAATGACTGCCAATTTGTGCGGGTGGGATATAGAGACATTCCAATCACATCCCATTTTCCTCCATTAGCTTTTAGTCCATCAAAAATCCAGCGAAAGCGGGAGTTGTCAAAACCATTGGAAATATGTACTATGACTTTAATTGAGGGATCAACAGACTTAACAGCGTTATAACCTGCGGTAATTAAAGTAGCGAAGTTTTTCATGCTTTTTGATGCCCGACCGTCTTCCCAAAGCATTCCGTCATTGGTTTCATTACCCACCTGCACCCATTCGGGTGTTACTCCATTTGCTTTTAAAGCATTAAGAACGTCGGTGGTATGCGCAGAAACCGCAGAGGTAAGATCTGTAAAGTTCAGATTAGTCCAGGCTGCAGGTTTATATTGTTTGCCGGGGTCGGCCCAGGAATCAGAATAATGAAAATCTATCATCACTCTAAGTCCTTTATTGTTAGCGCGAGTGGCCATTGTTACCACATCATTTTTATTGCACCAGCCATTTACCGGATTTACCCATACCCTGAAACGAATCGAGTTTATCCCCTTACTTTTCATAATATCCAAACAATCTCCCTGGGTGCCGTCATTAAAATAAAACTTAGTGTTGTAATATTCCATTTCAGAAAGCCAGCCCACATCTGCGCCTTTTGCATAAGCACCGCTAAAGGTTGAAGCAGTGCTTAGCATTTTGGAAGAACTTGGAAGCTCTTCGGTTTGCGGAAAATTTGAACTTTCTTTTTTACATCCAAGGCTTAACCCAAGCAATAGAATTAAAGCATTTAAATTGGTTTTGTTCATAATTGTTGATTTATAATTTGTTGGTTAGTTTAATTTCATTTACGAAAAATGTGCGTTTTTTCAACTCAATAAACCCAAACATCAACCCCTTTAAACTTCCCACGAAGACCGGAACCGGCTCGGGAAGCAGATGCAGATTATATCCGCGGAAGGCTATTTAAAACTGGATCAGACTTCCAGATTTGAATTGTAATACTTAATGGAGCTTCAATCAAAAATGAATATCATATTTATTCGCCCCCCTGAAACAGGAGGTAAACAAACTTTAGAGGAACAATCGAAATTATCATGAAAAACACGGGTTATTAAAAAGTTGATTTCTAATAACCCGTAAATATTTTATTGGTACCCGGTGTTTTGAGCAATAACGCCTTTGCCTTGTACGATAACTGCATTCGGGATAGGATAAAGCACCATATAGGCTTTTGCGTTTGTTTTCCCTCTTGCCAAAGCATTGGAAATGAAACTGCCATTTCGGATCAAATCTTGGCGACGGGCCCCTTCGGCATAGAGTTCACGGCCTCTTTCATCTAAAATAGCAGCTCTGAGCTGTTCTTTGGTCATGCCCAAAAAAGGCGTTACGCCTGCTCTTTGCCTAACCTCATTTACATATTGATACGCATCAGCCGGTCCTCTTTGTTCATTAATCGCTTCTGCCAAGGAAAGCAACACTTCGGCATAACGGAACACTACCACATCAATAGCATAACCGGGGCCATTTCCAGAGATGCCTGTATATTTTAGCGGGATGGCACCGCGTAACCCGGTTGCTCTGCTGGCAATTGTGTTATTCGTTTTTGTATAGGTATCGATAATCGTCGATTTTCGAAGGTCGGTAGGCTCATATTTATCATAGAAACTCCATGGCATATAATACCCGGCCCAACCTGGCTCCCTGCTAATGCCACCGCCTGATTTAAAATCTCCTGGCAACACTTCCTGCACCCAGTAATTAGGACTGGCATCATTTGCCGGTACCGCATAAATTAATTCGCTATTTGCCTTTTGTTTAAAAACATTGGCATAACCAGATGTACCCAAAAGTAGCGAATACCCCATGCCTTTTATTTCTTTAGCTATTCCCTCAGCTTTAGCCCATTCTTTATTATGCATATAAAGCTTTAATAATAACATACGTGCAACGCCTTTCGAAACCCGGCCCCAGTTTGCAGCATCTGAATTATATTTATCTTTTAAATCAGGCATTGCTTCCAGTAAATCTTTTTCAATTAAACCAGAGTAAACCTGAGCTGTTGGGCGAGCAGTTGCTGATGTATCAGATAGCACAGCAGGGTCGGTTTTAACGTTCACCGGTCCGTAGAAATCGTAAAGTACGTACATTGTCCAAGCTCTTAACGTTTTTGCCTGGGCAATATAGCTCTTCTTAACTTCAGCACTAACGCTGCCACTTTTGTTAATTGCATCGATAATTTCGGTAGCCTTCGCAACGAAACTTATCTTGTAATAGGTTGGATCATTCGCACCCGTCCATGTGGAGGGTCCCCAGGTAAAATTTGTCAAATTTCCGTCCCAGTCGGTACTAATTTCGTCCGTTGAAGCTACTGAGCGAAGCAAATAAGTTTTTATATCTGCGTTGTATAATGATGCATACCACGAACCACTACCAGGATCCGGGTTACCCCAGTTTGATGAAAATGGAGTATATAAAGTTATCAGAGCGGCGTTCGCATCTGCTTCAGACTGGTAAAAAT
>CBFGOI010000190.1:0-4113 GCA_965650335.1 uncultured Pedobacter sp.
CATCTTTTACACCCGACCTGTCCCATCCGGGCAGCCCACCTAAAGCGCCAACTTCCCCTCCTTATCTTCAAGGAGTGGATAAAGGGGTGGTTCCCTTACACCTATCCATCAACGAAACATTATTTCCTTTAGATTAGCAACTATTTACTTTCGGCAATGTTAATAGCTATTACCGCTTAACAATTGAAAAAAATATAACTAACCCCAATCATGCCCGACTTTAGTCACCGAAGCACTGAATCTGAAATGATGGACGACTTTAGCCTTGGGCACGAAGTGATCGATCCTATCATGGACGAACTGGAAGTCGTTAATAAACTTTTGGGCGGCTACAGCGTTTTTTTTGATGCGCTCGATAAGCTAAATATCCAAGACGGCTTAACTATTAGCGATTGGGGTTGCGGTGGGGGAGATTCCTTACGTGTACTGGCCAACTGGGCAAGAAAGAAGGAACTTAAATTAGATTTCGTCGGTGTTGATGCTACCGCTTCTGCGATAGATTATGCCAGGCAAAAAGCTGCCGGGTATCCCGAAATCAGCTTTATTCATGCAGATGTTTTATCCGGGGATTTACACGCAAACCAGTTTGACATTGTGATATCAAGTCTGTTCACGCATCATTTTGAAGACGAAAAGTGGATTCAATTGATTCAAAAAATGCTTCATTGCTCTACCTGCGCGGTGATAGTGAATGATTTGCACCGGCATTGGTTTGCCTACCATTCTATAGGCTTGCTTACCAGGCTATTTTCAAAATCGCCCATGGTGAAGCACGATTCAAAAGTTTCTGTTTTACGGGGATTTACAAAACAGGAATTATCCACCTTACTTTCAAAAGCAGGCATCACAAATTATAGGTTAAAATGGAAATGGGCTTTTAGATGGCAATTGATAATTTACAAACAAAATGCGGAAAGCGGGCAGTAAAACGGTTTGTATAATTGGCGGAGGTTTATCCGGATTAACCGCAGCTATCTTATTAAACCGCGCAGGTTTTGAAGTTACGCTTATCGAAAAGAAAACGTACCCCTTTCATCGCGTATGCGGAGAATATATATCGAATGAAGTACTTCCATTTTTTTATTCCCTAGGCATCGACATCGCCGAATTAAATCCATCGAATATTACTAAATTATCCATCAGTTCCCCGTCGGGCAAGCTGTTTAACGCCAGGCTGGATTTAGGCGGCTTCGGATTAAGTCGCTATACACTCGATAACTTTCTTTATCAGAAAGCGAAAGTTGAAGGCGTCAATTTCATACTCGCTAAGGTTAACGATATCCTTTTCATCGACAACAAGTTTGAGATCACCCTTTCAGACAGCCGTATCTTAAACTCAGATATCGCGATTGCCGCTTATGGCAAACGATCAAACCTGGACAGGGATCGCAGTTTCTTTCAAAAAAGAAGTCCGTATTTAGGTGTTAAATATCATATTAAAACAGATTTCCCGCCAGATCTGGTTCAGCTTGACAATTTTGAAGGCGGCTATTGCGGAACTGTAAAGATAGAAGACGACTTGTATAATCTATGCTATCTGAGTCAGAATCACCAGTTAAAAAAACATGGTTCCATCGAAGAGATGGAGCGGCAGGTGTTGTTTAAAAATCCTCGTTTAAAACTTCGTTTCTTAAATGCTGACTTCCTATATGAAAAGCCTGAAGTTATAAACGAGGTTTCCTTTGAACAGAAACCTCTGGTAGAAAACCATGTGCTGTATTGCGGCGATGCCGCGGGAATGATCAGTCCGCTTTGCGGAAATGGAATGGCCATGGCTATTCATGCGGCCAAAATCCTTTCGGAAATCATCACAGAACATTATCCCGACAGGAAAATCATCGAACAATCCTATCAAAAAAAATGGAAAGCTCTTTTTGAATATCGTTTAATGACAGGTCGGTTTACACAACAACTGTTTGGTCGGAGCATTCTGTCAGAAATAGCTGTTCAAAGCCTAAACAGCATGCCTTTACTCTCGAAATCTATAATAAAAAAGAGTCACGGCAATCCTTTTTAAGAACAGTGCTTTTCAATACCTGTTTCCTCCCGATTACTGAAGGAAAGTTGTGGCGATTAATCATCGGATGACTAAAATAATATTCCTCAATACGATTTTGCGCGTAAGTCATCCGACGACTGGAGAGCGATTCTTGATGGGTTTCTGCGTTTGGGATTGCAAGAAAATCTTTTTTCCCTTCGCAAAAAGATTAAAAAGGAAAGCTCGCCCGAACGCCCTAATCCAATTATTTAAAAAATCTATAATCGAACTCAGGTTAATAGTATTATTGTAATATGAAACACAAACCGATATGAAGACCTGCATAATCTCCAATCTAATATCTCACATCTCACATCTTTTTCAATGAAACTCCGTGAACTCGTTTTTATTAACGCTTTTGTTGTTGCGATCTCTCTGGCCCTGATCAATTTTTATTTCCAGCGCGATTGGTATTACCTCGTCCTGACATTTTTGATCACCCTGCTTATTTGCTACGCCGTTTTTTACTATCTGATAGAACGCTATGTGTACAGCAAAATAAAGTTGATTTATAAGCTAATTCATAATCTCAAATTAGGTAAAGACTTAAAAGATGCCCTGGGTGAATATGTGAGCAATGATCCGATCAACGACGTCGAACATGAAGTTACCGAATGGGCAAGAGACAAAAAGATAGAAATTGAGGCCTTAAAAAACCAGGAGCAGTTCAGACGTGAGTTTCTTGCAAACATATCACACGAGTTTAAAACACCTTTATTCGCCATTCAGGGTTACATAGAAGCCGTGCTCGAGGATGCTCTGGAAGATCCTGATCTGGCCAGATCCTTTTTAACGAAAGCTTCAAGAAACATCGACCGGCTAAGCTTACTGGTTAACGATTTAGATATCATTTCTAAGTTGGAAAGCGGCGAGGCTCCCATCAATTTTGAACGCTTCGATATCACTCTTTTAATTAAAGATGTGATTGAACAAATGGAGCACAAAGCGAGGAAGCATAAAATTGAACTCGTTTTCAAGGATAAGTACGATAGCTCTATTTGGGTAAATGCCGATAGGGACAAAATTTGCCAGGTTTTGATAAACCTGGTGGACAACTCTATCAAGTATGGCAAAGAGCATGGTTTCACGGCCATAAAGGTGTTTGAATTGCATGATCAGATATTAGTTGAAGTAACGGATAATGGAATCGGGATTGAAGAGAAATATCTTCCGCGACTATTTGAGCGTTTTTACAGAACCGACCAAAGCAGGTCGAGACAGATTGGTGGCTCGGGCCTGGGACTTGCAATCGTAAAACATATTCTCGAAGCTCATGAACAAACGATTACCGTTCGCAGCACCGAAGGAATAGGTACCACCTTCGCTTTTACACTTGAACGGGTAATGCCCGCGATCATAACCGTTTAATGTTAATGTTAACATTAACTTAACATTAAGTTCATACTTTTGTAACCTTCACAAAAGGAATATGTCATTAAATAACATTTTACAGTACTTCGTTCCTAAAGACCGCAAGTTCTTTCCACTTTTCGAAAATGGAAGCGCCAATTTAGTTGAGATTGCACAGGTTTTGGTAAAATTGCTTAATTCTACCGACGAGGGCGAAAAGCAGGAACTAACCAAAAAAATTGAAGATCTGGAGCATAAAGGGGATGAAATCACTCACCAGATCTACCTGGAGTTAGGTAAAAATTTCATCACACCCTTCGACAGAGAAGACATCCATTTATTGGCTACCGTTGTTGATGACATTGCCGATTTTATTCATGGCTCCTCAACCCGTATCCAGTTATACAAAATTCATGACATTACCCCGGCAATGAAAGAGCTGGGTAATTTGATCCTTCAGGGATGTCAGGATCTGGATAAAGCCATATTAGAGCTCAAGAACTTGAGGAATTTGCGTCTTATCGCCGAGTCCTGCGTTCGTATTAACAGCATGGAGAATCAGGCAGACGCCGTGTTTGAAAGAGCTGTAGCAGATTTATTCGAGTATGAGCAGGATGCGAAAGTTATCATAAAATATAAAGAAGTGTTGTCGTCTTTAGAAACTGCAACAGACAAATGCGAAGATGCCGCGAATGTTCTGGAGTCTATTCTGATTAAACACGCCT
>CBFGOI010000191.1:0-4047 GCA_965650335.1 uncultured Pedobacter sp.
GATATTCGTGCCGATTATGTATCAAATAGCTTTTTTAAGCTTACGCGACAACCGCTTATTTTATACCATCGGAAAAGATCAGTTTTTAGAAACGAATAAAATTACACTTTCTGCTAGTCAGAGCCTGAAATTAAAGAAAGAGAATTTTGAAGCTATTCCGGATGTCAGATCATCTGATAAGGGGACAAGATTATTTGTCTCTGATCAAATAAGAGAGAAGGGAACCTACCTACTGCTTAAAGGAGACAGTATCCTATCTATTTTTGCCTTCAATGACAGTCGTTTAGAATCTGATTTGAGCTATTTAAGCAAATCTGAATTGGGTGAAAAACTTCCTGGCAACAAACTCGAGATTTTTAGTCCGGGTAAAGCTTCACTGCTAAACTCCATAAAAGCTGTAAATAATGGTGTCCAGTTGTGGAAACTTTGTCTAATTTTAGCCCTGGTTTTCCTGGCGGTGGAAATTCTACTTGTCCGGTTTTACAAAACCCGAATCAAAACTTAAAATTTGATGAAATCAATACTTATCCGATCGGTAACCATTCTTCATCCGTCTTCTGGTTTTAACAAAAAAATTGTCGATGTTCTTATTTCTGATGGGAAAATTGCTGCAATTTCTGAAATTATTAATACGAAGGAAGATGTTGTTCTAATAGATGGAAAAGGAAAGTACCTGGCGCCAGGATTTTTTGATCTGAATGTTAATTTCAATGAACCTGGCTTTGAAACCAAAGAAGATTTAATCAGTGGTGCAGCGGCAGCTATTGCGGGTGGATTTACCGGTGTTGCTGTTCAGCCCTCTACAAATCCGGTTATTCATTCTAAATCGGAGGTTTCATATATTGTTAGTCGCACGAGAGATTTTATTGTGGATGTATATCCGCTTGGGTGTATTTCCAGGAACAGAGAAGGTATAGACCTTGCAGAGCTGTATGATATGCGTATGGCAGGGGCGCTTGCGTTTACCGACGGAACCAGACCTGTACTTGAATCCGGCTTAATGAGCCGCGCTTTATTATATGCCAAAGGATTTGAGGGCCTGATTTTTTCCTTTCCGGAGGATACTTCGATTGCTGGCAAAGGCAAAATGAACGAAGGCGTGGTAAGCACCTATTTAGGAATGAAGGGCATTCCGTCATTGGCCGAAGAAGTTCATATTTCCAGAGATTTATATCTGGCAGAATATAATGAGTGTCCTGTTCATTTTAGCACCATATCGTCTGCAAATAGTGTTGAGTTAATCCGAAAGGCAAAGAAAAAAGGTCTAAATGTAACCTGCGATGTGGCAGCCCATCATTTGGTGCTAACGGATAAAGCTTTAGAAGGATTTGAAAGTAATTATAAAGTAAAGCCGCCGCTTCGGACGTCAGAAGACGTATCGGCGCTTTTAGAGGGAGTTAAAGACGGTACAGTTGATGCAATTGTATCGCAACATACTCCACATGAAATAGAATTTAAGGAAGTTGAATTTGAAATTGCTTCTTTTGGGATAATTGGTTTACAAACTGTACTTCCGCTGGTTCTTGAATCGGGATTAACTCTTGAAACAATCGTCGAGAAGCTTGCGATTAATCCAAGAAAAGTATTAAATCTCGAAGTGCCTGCTATTGAAGTAGGTGAAGAAGCAAATGTCGTTTTATTTGATACCGATGCCGAGTGGGTTTTTGATGTGAATTCTAATAAATCAAAATCATCAAATTCGCCGTTTTTTAACAATGTATTAAAAGGCAAAGTTCTGTTGGCCTGCAATAACGGGCAAGTTTATAACAATTTTTAAAATGGATAAGCAGGTAGAAAAAGCCATAAAGGCGTCTTTAGCAAAATATTCCGAGATCAGTAAAGAATCCATCAGCGATTTTTCTAAAAGAATAACCGACGTATTCAACCTTGATGCATCGTTTACCGAAAAAGTAGCTTTGATGGATGAAGCTTTTGATGATGAGCCCAAACTTGATTTTTTACGTGAGGTATTCTTTGATCTGTTGATGATTAATTTCTTTGCGGAGGATGTGCAGAAGCTTGAGGAGGATTATCTGGATTCCAAAGAATGGGAAGAAATAGAAGAGGAGACCATTGATCGCGGAACAGAACTTTTAAATGTATTATTGTATATCCGCGAATGCCATGATGAAGACCTGGAGCCGGAGCTTGAAGATTTTCTAAAGGAGTTTTTGCTGGTTGAAGAAGATGAATTTCAGGACGAGCATCGCATTTATGAAGACATAATCGCCAATCAAATTTTGATGGAGGCGAGCATTGAAGAAATCGCTAAAACTTCAAATGAGCTGGATGAGGAATCTGAGTTAAAGGATTTATTTTATCCTATAATGGCATTCTTTTATCAGCCAGAACCTGATACAGAGGAGATGGAAATTTATGAAAAGAACAGTGTAGATGCTGAGTTCGACGCTTCGGTATATGCTCTATTAGCTTCTTTCAACCAATTATAGTTTAATGGATAAGGCTCTAAAAGAAATAAGGAAAGACGCTCTGCAAAATGGATTAATTTTGGGAGGTGTATTGCTGGTATTAGACATTTTAGCACTTTTTGTTTTAGCTAACAGCGAGTCAATACTAGTCGTTTTTCTATGTTACCTCTTTGGCTACCTTATTATACCGGTAACAGCAGCGGTTATTCTTATTAAACGATTAAGGGAAAAGATTGGCGGTTTCTGGACTCTCAGACAAGCTACGTCAGGTATTTTTATTGTATTTATTTCTGCCTATCTGACTTCTTCTGCTGGAAGTTTTGTGTTTATAAAATACATTTATCCGGAAATCACGGTCAGGGCTAAAGACAATTTTGTAAACTTGACGTCCGGCTTCTTAAATAAATTGAATGCCGATCCTGCTAAAATTGACGAAATGATTGAGAATATTGAGCTTCAGTTTGAAGCTGTTGGCCACAACAATGCTAGCAGTATTTTCTCCAATCTATTATCATCAATAATTATCTTGTTTATTACAGCCTTTATTTTCGCAGCAATTTTTAAACGCGAGCGTCCAATCGCAATAGATCATACTGAAAATCACGATTCTTAATGAACATCTCTGTAGTAGTACCTCTTTATAATGAAGCCGAATCTTTGCCTGAATTGATTGAGTGGAACAGTCGTGTAATGAACGAGCATGGATTTTCACACGAAATTATTTTAGTAGATGATGGCAGCAGCGACGAATCCTGGGACGTAATCGAACAATTAAAACAAAAATATCCCACAGTTAAGGGAATACAGTTCAGAAGAAACTACGGAAAATCTGCTGCGTTAAACGTTGGTTTTGCAGAAGCTCAGGGCGAGGTGGTCATAACGATGGATGCTGTTCTTCAGGATAGTCCGGATGAGATACCTGAACTATACCGCAGAATCACTGAAGAAAAATATGATCTTGTATCCGGCTGGAAAAGAAAGCGACACGATCCGATAAGCAAAACGCTTCCTACCAAACTTTTTAATTCGGCCACCCGAAAAATGTCGGGCATCCATAACCTTCACGATTTTAACTGCGGTTTGAAAGCATACCGGAAAGATGTGGTTAAGAATATCGAAGTTTACGGAGAAATGCACCGGTATATTCCTGTTTTAGCTAAATGGGCCGGATTTAAAAAAATAGGGGAGCAGGAAGTCGAACACCGGCCCAGAAAATATGGCACGACTAAATTTGGTATGAGTCGTTTTGTGAATGGTTTTTTGGACTTACTTTCTATATTTTTTGTCGGTAAGTTCGGAAAAAGACCCATGCACTTTTTTGGTTCGATGGGCGTTTTGTGCTTCCTTACGGGATTAATTATAACTATTTGGCTCATCGCCGACAAGCTGATCGCTATTGCACACAATCTAAAATATCGAAATGCTACAGATCAACCTTTGTTCTATATTGCTCTGATAGCCATTGTGGTGGGCTTTCAGTTATTTTTGACTGGTTTTGTTGCCGAACTGGTTTCTAGAAGTTCGTCTGAGAGAAATCATTATCAGATAGGGAAGAAAACGGGATAGATTTGCTGATGATAGGGAATGTGCAGATGTGCAGATTTCTGGCGAGGTGGCT
>CBFGOI010000192.1:0-3902 GCA_965650335.1 uncultured Pedobacter sp.
CGAGGATTGAATTCCCTTTCATATTTCCCGCTTATTTTTTAATTTTTGATTTTAATTTTTACCTTTTAGCTCTTAGCTTTCACCTTTCACCTTTCACCTTTTAGCTTTCCGCTTTTACCTTTTAGCTTTTAGCTTTCACCTCTACTGCATACTACCCATTAATTTTGACTCCAACGCCTTGTACTGCGCCTTTAACTTCGCATTCAATGCCGTCTGCTTGTGTTTCTCGGTAGTTTTAATCAGTTCATTAAACACTGATGCTCCCAATTGCATATCATTCGACGATTGCCCTCCTCTGGCCTCTGCCAGATAATTAAGTTCATCCATAATATAATTGGCTGTGTTCTCTATGAGTTTATTTGCTCGCTGAGTTTCATTCACCTGGTACAATAGATCTGCGCTGTAATATTTGTGCAGGATAAAGTAGAAAAGATAGTTCTTCTCTGGAATTACTTCCTGAGATCGTAGCATTACTTTTCTTGCTTCCTCAGTTTTTCCTTCCTTTAACAGATTTTCTGCTAATTGATTGAAGCTCTTAATTATAATTGCGATCATTCTGGTCGATTCAGGATCAAGGTAATTTGCATTCCTCATGTTCCCCCATTTAAATTTCCCCATCATGTTATTATACATCGCCTGGGTATTTATGAGCTCTGTTTCACGACCTGTAGAATCCGCAGTGGCTGTAGCCTGTAACGGCAGCAATCTGTAGGCAAATCCTTCATTATACAAATACTTCTGTAAGCCGATATAATTGTCGGCTGGCACAGTCACAGCAAAATAAATCGGACGTTTCCAGTTATTATGCGCAAGGATATCAAACATGGCCAATTCTGCTTTCGTAACGTAATTTTTGTTATACGTCCATTCAAGTGTCGAAAGGATATTGGCCCGCTTATCAGCACTTACTGTCTTTGTAGCAATAACCTCGTTAGGATTGATTGTTATTTTGAGGTTCTTTGTAGGAAGAATGTTTTCTTTGGTTCCATCCTGCATCGGTACTTTATCGCTCTCCTCGTCTGATGTAAGCACATCGAAAAGAGTTTTAAGCTCTACAGCCCCGTCAATTTTATAATCATAAAACCGTATAACATCCCGTACGCCTTGTACATATTTACTGTCGGGCATGGTAATTGGCAATGCTTCGGCCTGATTAACCTTTTCTTTCATCTGACGGATATACCAATCTGTTCCAAGCAGACTCAAATTTACCACACGAACATCGGGTCGTATGCCTTCAACTTCCTGCGCGTACCAAAGAGGATACGTGTCGTTATCTCCATAAGTGAATAGAATAGCATTTGGCGCACAAGATTCAAGGTAGTCTACAGCAAAGTCTCTTGCGGTGGTTTTTTCAGAACGGTCATGATCATCCCATCCTTCTTTAGCCATTAAAACGGGTGCAGCCAGTAAGCCAATTACAGTCGCGGCAATTCCCGCCTGTCTTCCGGTAAGCTTTTTTCTTAGCATGTCTGCGATGGCGGCAACTCCCAGGCCAATCCATATGGTAAAAGCATAAAATGAGCCGGCGTAAGCATAATCCCGTTCACGTGGTTGTAATGGATTTTGATTGAGGTACAATACAATGGCCATTCCGGTAAAGAAAAATAACAGTCCAACCACTCCTGCATCTTTTTGATTTCGTTTAAAGTGCCAGTAAGCACCAATCAAACCCAGAATTAGGGGAAGAAAATAGAATCTATTATGTGCATTGTTGTCTTTTATACTTGGGGGCAGGTTTTCCTGGGATCCCAGATGCAGTGCATCAAGAGGCTTGATGCCACTTATCCAATTTCCGCTGGTATTGTTTCCATGTCCCTGATCATCGTTTTGGCGGCCCACGAAATTCCAGAAGAAATATCGGGCATACATAAACCCTGTTTGATAACTAAACAGAAATCCAAGATTATGGATAAAAGTTGGGGATTCAGATTCGCCTAATTTCATCCATTCACGATAGAATGCTACATGTTGCGGATCATCGCTATACATTCTTGGAAGCAGAGTGTTTCTATCGTAAACATAATCGTACTTCTTGCCTGCCACTTCATACTTGCTTTCTCCTTTGCGGTAGATATTGCCTTTCTCTTTGTAATCTATGCGTTGCGAGTCAAAATATTGTCCGTATAATAAAGGACGGTCTCCATATTGTTCGCGGCTCAAATAGCTTAAAAGCGAAAATACATTATCCGGGTCGTTGTTGTTTAAGGTCGGATCAGCTTTCGCTCTGATTACAATCATAGCATAAGAGCTGTACCCAAGCAGAATAAACACTACACAAATCAGTGCCAGATTTAAAATTGGCTTTGCCTTCCGGATGGAATATAGAATGCCGTAAACTAGTCCGGCTATAATTAATAGTGCAAACACCAATACTCCCGAACCAAAACCCATGCCTAAGGTGTTTACAAAAAACAGGTCGAAATAGGCAGCAAATTTTACCAGGTATAGTATTATTCCGTATTGAATAACTCCTAAGATGAAAATGCCTATCAGCAAAGCTGTTAAAGTGCCCTTGGAAGTAGGCTTCTTACTGCGTTTAAAGTAATAAACAAGGGCGATTGCAGGAATGGCAAGGAGATTTAATAAATGGACTCCGATTGAGAGGCCCATGATGTAAGCAATAAATATCAACCATTTGTCGGCATCTGCTTCATCTGCATGATGTTCCCACTTTAAAATTCCCCAGAAAACTATAGCGGTACATAAAGAAGACATGGCATATACCTCAGACTCGACAGCAGAGAACCAGAATGTATCCGAAAACGTGTAAGCTAAAGCGCCAACAAGTCCCGATCCCATAATGATAATTAACTCTGTTTTTGATAATTCCCCTCCGTCTTTCCTGAAAACTTTGCGAACCAATGCGGTGATGGTCCAGAAAAGAAACAATATAGTGGCAGCACTGGCTAATGCAGAGCTCATGTTCATCCAAAATGCAACCTGGTTTTTATCGCTGGCAAGCAGGGAAAAAACTTTAGCTATCAGTATAAATAAAGGTGCGCCTGGCTGATGAACCACTTGTAATTTATAGGCAGAAGCTATAAATTCACCACAATCCCAGAAGCTGGCTGTAGGTTCTAACGTTAAGGTGTACGTAATTGCTGCTATCAGAAAGCAGAGCCAACCCAGTAAGTTATTAATTTTAGTGTATTGCATATATCTTGATAATACTCTCCAAATGAATATTCGAAGCCGAAAATAGTGATTAGTATTTAAATAGCAACCCCGATTATTTGGGTTTAACATTTTTTATCATTTGGCATAATTTACTTTAAAATAAAAAAGCAAAATACTTTTGCGCATCTCATTTTATCGCTCTATATTTGCACACCATTTCAAAAGGACGCTTTTGTTTGGAGATTGCCCGATAGTATAAAGGTAGTACGACGGTTTTTGGTACCGTTTGTCTAGGTTCGAATCCTGGTCGGGCAACAATAAAAATTCCGAAATTCGGATAGCAAATAATGCTCTTTATAATCTGAAATTTTCCTCCAAATTAAAAATTGCAAATCCGAATAAATTATGCCACTGCAGTTTAATCCAGTAAAATTATTTGCCGGTTCAGGAACAACAGAACTTGCTGATAAAATAGCTAAAGCTTATGGAAGAGAGCTGGGCGATGTAAAGCTTTCACGATTTAGTGATGGTGAAATTCAACCTTCTTTTGATGAAACCGTTCGCGGATGTGATGTCTTCCTTATTCAGTCCACCTGTCAGCCTTACGATAATCTTATTGAGCTGTTATTATTAACTGATGCGGCAAAACGAGCATCTGCTCATTATATCACAGTGGTGATCCCTTATTTTGGGATGGCCAGACAGGATAGAAAAGATAAACCCAGGGTAGCCATCGGTGCTAAATTATTCGCTAATTTAATTGTAGCTGCCGGTGCCCACAG
>CBFGOI010000193.1:0-3785 GCA_965650335.1 uncultured Pedobacter sp.
AAACTACTTGCGGAGTTGCAAGTGTGAACTCGAAAGATCTTGTATCGGTAACATTTGGCGCGTTAGTACCTATAACAGCACCATTATAAAGAGCCCCGTAACCTAATGCAGTAGAAAGATCAGCAAGGATAGGGATACCATTTCCGCCAGCTGCAACCACACAATAAACAGAAGAATTAGTTTGAATTTCCGAAAACTCGTCAAACGCAACTATATATTTCCCTGCCGGTAGCGGAATGGATGTTGGTTGATACACTATCCCATTTATAACAGGGTCGTTAGCATAAGTTTCCCAATTAATAGCACCACCCGCATCGGATGTATAACCGCCGTTAACACCACCCTTATTCTTTGCTGCAGCGTTTGTAATCCAGGGGGCGGCAAGGGTTCCCCACCTGCCACTTAAAGTAGCTCTGGTAAAAGGGCCCACGTTGCTTAAATAAAGGTTGGTTACCTCATATTTTACATTCTGAGTTTGATCAGCAACGTAAAATGTGTCAATAGCAGTGGCATTGGGGCGATACGCCGTATTATAGGTGAAAGCACTGCCTAACTTAAAATTCGGCAATGAGGTAGTAAACAAAGTTCCTGGTGTTGTACCTGTCAGAGCAGATTTAATCAATGTATCGTGCATAATACTTAATTTATCTGAATACTTAATTCGCATATTTACTATCCCGGCAGCTTCATTAACATCCGCCCAGCTAATCAATGCTGAACCATTACTTTGCATTTCGGCTTTTTCAATTCCCCTGTTTATAAGTGAGCTTTGATACGAGTCTCCATATACTCTCGCTGAACTACTTACAGGAACAGAACGATTTCCCGAGGCATCATATGTAAAAACCTTAAAAGTTTTTATGCCTTCATCTACATTAAAAGTTCTATCGAACAACTCTATGCCAACTCCCTTCACAATATCATATACGACAGAATCGGCAGAATCATTCCATGAAATTTTAATCTTTGTAATCTTAGGATCCGCTTTCAGTAGGCCGGTAAACCGTACCCGCTTCTTACCGGAATAAATTTTAACAGAATCTATCTTTCCAGTGTACAAGATTTCACCACCGGCGGTATACTTTGTAAAATCATCCCATTTAGAGCATGAAACAATTGTCAGAGAACAAAGTAACACTGTAAACCACAACATTATGTGCTTATTTTTTAAAACTTTTTTCATCTTTTTTTATTTAGAAGAATTTGTTGCAACAAGGACTATATAAATATTTAGAAGCGTCGCGAAATTATTGACGGGTATCTCCATACACTTTAATTTCATTAATACTCTGATTGGTACCTCCTATAAAATTCTCCAAACACCTGATTCTAATATATTTAACTCGAGGTGCGTTTAAGTTAACCTCCCAGTCAAAGCCAGCAGCAGCAATTGCCTGATCTTCTGCTGTATCTGAGCCATAAGGAGTTCCGGACGGTTTTTTAACAGTATACGAACCTAATAATATCCAACTACTATCAAGGTTTCCATTTACAGACGGGTTTGCAGATCCATAGATCTCAAAACGCTTCATTGTAGATAGGAAATAATACCTATTACCTTCAGGAAAAGGCCGAATCCATATCCGACTCAATTTTGCAAGTATTCCGGTATTGAACGTAACCATATGCGGACCATTCAATTTCGTTTGATCTGTAAAACTAGTGTAAGGCCAGCCAGTCTTGCCATCCCACATATATTGCAAAGCTGCTCCGTTGGTAACTTGCGGTGCATCTCCAGGAAGAGGAAATGTACTAAATCTCGATGGTAGGAGTTCCTCTTCAAATATCGGGTTTACAGTTTTGTACATGGTATCTGTTTTATTACCCCACCGGTCTTGCACGTAGATTGCATAATTTTTCGGCAAAGTATCCAGCCTCCTGATTTTAGATTTAATGCTATCTAGAGAGCTGTATACACTTTTATCATTGTCAATTGCCCATTCATTAAACTCATTCTTTTTCATTACTAAAAGAGAAACAGCTGCTTTAGATGGATTCAATGCAGTGAGATTGTATCCCCCAAAAGCATTCTCTATTGAAATACTTTTGAATACATCCCAAATTGGAGCTTCCAGGGGCTTTATAGTTACAGTGATCGGTCCGGAAACCACTTCACTGCGACTTACAGAATACAGATCAACAGTATGTTGATTCGTGTCGGCAAAACCCTCTACTGTTAATGAATTAGTATAATAAGATGCTTTGGTTTCCGCAGTTTGACCAGAGGCAAGCTTATAGACTGCTTTAACGTACAGTAAATTGGGATCCGATGGCAACTCATAAGAAATTTTAGCCTTACCAGGCAAATTCTCTACTTGGGGATTCTTTATAACAGCGGGTGCTTCGCCACTAGTTCCGGCAATTTCACGATAACCCAAATCTTCTTTACAGGATACCACAAAGAGTAATCCTGTAATAAAAAGCAACCAATATTTTATTTTATACAAGTTCATAATTTTCCTAATTATATTTTTACACTATCTAACTACCAGCCCGGGTTTTCTACAAGATTATGATTGCGCCTTGTATCAAAATTCCCTATTGGCCATAAGTAATCGCGTGGAGTAATAAATGATTGATTAAAGACAACTCGTTCTTTGTAGTAAGTGTCGGTTGTTTTAGCTAAAACATTCCAGCCAGTAATGGGCTTATTCAGCTCCTCAGCCGCTTCCTTCCATCTACGAAGGTCCCAGAAACGATGACCCTCAAAAGCAAGTTCAATTAACCTCTCGCGGTGAATAATTTCGCGCAAACCTGATTTTGTAGTATATTTTGAAGGATTATTGGAGTAATTAGTCCATGATTCAACAACGCCCTTCAATCCTGCTCTTTTTCTTACTTTATCTAAATATTCGATTGCAACCGGCGAAGCTGGTTCTGCCTCGTTCAATGCTTCTGCATACATCAGGTAAAGATCTGAAAGGCGAATTTCAGGCCATGGATATTGTTTGTATGTGACAGCATTGTCACCAAAGACCATTTCCCAATGAACCAATTTCTTTATAAAATAACCAGTTTCGTTCGAATTCCGGAAATCGGGAGTTCCGGCCTTCTGACCATTTTTAGCCTCTACATAAAAGGTACCTATATCGTTTAGGGACGGGCTGTCCTTTTTGTACCATACACTGCCGTCAAAACCCAGATCAGCGTAAAAACGAGGTTCGCGATCGAAATTTAAACGGGCAGTCTCATAGCCCGGCTCGATATTAAATTGTTCGCTTGTAACCGACTTTCGTATTTGCTCATAATTAGTGAAACTTAGGGTTTTATCTTCGTTGATCGGCACACCATTGCTGGAATAGAACATCTTGGCGATTTTTATAGGAGCCGCCCATATTCCTGGAGCCAGAAATCTGCCCTGACCCGGACTTTTTGCCCGTGTCAAAGGAATCATGCACAAGTTCTCATTGATAAAATAGCTATTCGAATTTGCCCATATATGTTCGGTGCTCCAGCGGTCACATACAGCCTGCCGGATGCTCAACTGAGTTTTTGTTGCAGTGCTAAGTCCATATACATCATTCTTATATTCATAAAGCTCATGTCCGCTCATCAAAGCAGCATCAATTGCGGCCTTTGCTGCATCTCTTGCTTTTTCCCACTTGGTATTATCGACAACCTGGTTAACCAAGGCAACTCCATCTTTATCCTTAAAGCTGGCATAATCACTATTGCCATTAAACAATGGACTAGCAGCAAGGAGCCACAATTTTGCTTTTACTGCAAGAGCAATCGGCTGAGTTATCCTGCCCATCTCTGTTGACTCATCCATAATCCTCGGAGGC
>CBFGOI010000194.1:0-3753 GCA_965650335.1 uncultured Pedobacter sp.
TACGCATTGCTGAGTTTGGTTTTTTAGGGGTAGTAGTATATACACGTGTACATACGCCTCTTCGCTGTGGACAGCTGTCCAACGCTGGGGATTTACTCTTATCCTCCAGAGCTACTCTACCTTTCCTAACTAATTGTTGAATAGTAGGCATTTAGTTTTTTAGCAGTTTTTTTATTAATTACCCCATACCGGGCCACACCTATGGCAGGTAAAATTGGGACTGCAAAAGTAGGAACTTAATTTTGATAATCAAGGGGTTGAGAGAAAAATAATTCGAGGGTTTATACCGGCAAACTTTTGGAAAGTTCCAGAACTTCCAAATTTGAATGAATTGATAATTAAAAGGTTATTTGAAAATGAAGATTTGGTACTACGATGCAAAGCTAGTCTCACTTTTCGCTCATACCGCACGAGGCATTAGTCGCAGGCCGGTATCCGCTGCAATCGGCGCTTAAGAATGAGGTGAGGTGCTACTATTTCAGATTATAAATCTGAGGCAATCAGAATCGGGAAACCCCACTAGCGGGGTACACAAATTACACTTTCCTAAATGCTCATAGTTTAAAACCGGATAACTATCTTTGTTGTAAATGAAAGAGATTCATTATCTGTTAAAAAACACGACACTTCATACTATTGATTTCTTTTACCCTATCTTTAAACGATTTTTCCCTCTTCAGATCTTCCGCTACCTGGCTTGCGGAGGCGCAAATACATCTCTGGATATAATTCTCTTTTTCATCAGTTATAACTTCATCTTTGACAAACAAAACGTGCACCTGGGTTTTGTAACGCTGAGTCCACATATTGCTTCTTTTCTTCTTGCGTTTACAGTGACCTTCCCCATCGGCTTTTATTTAAGCCGCTATGTAGTGTTTCAGCATTCAGAGTTAAGAAAAAGGACACAACTTACAAGGTACTTTTTGGTAGTACTAGGCTGTATATTTCTCAATTATATACTCCTTAAATTTTTTGTAGAACATTTGGGCTGGTACCCTACGATAGCAAAAATGATTACTAGTTTGTTAGTTGTGAGCTTTAGTTATTTCAGTCAAACTTATTTCTCATTTAATTCAAAGAAAGCTCTACCAGTACGACTAAGACAATTGGATTCCGGGAAATAAACACAGGAGCATTGGTGAGCTTATTGAGAAAAGATTAACCGGCAGCCGCCTAATCCTCAAAAACCTCATCCAAATCTAAGACAAAACCAGGTAAAACTTCAGACTCCACCTTCTCACTCAATGTAAACAATTTAGAAGGCTGGTATTTCCCCTTTGCATCCAATGCATATTTAAGAAAGGTTTTCTCAGCCGGACTAATAACCCAATATTCTTTAACTCCAAATTCTTCATAAACACTATACTTATTCAGCAATTCGGTTTTATTATTGCCTGGAGACAGAATTTCAACTACAATATCGGGGGCGCCGATACATCCTCTGGTATCAAGTTTAGCAAGATCACAGATCACACAGATATCAGGCTGCAGAACGGTGTAAATATCTTTGTCTTCTGTACTTTCTTTCGGAAAACGAACATCAAAAGGGGCTGTATACACCTGGCATTTTCGATTTTTTAAGAAAACAAAAAGTTCGGAAGCTATCCTCACTGATATCTGCTGATGATACGGCGATGGTGCAGGACTCATTTTGAAAACTTGTCCTTTAATCAGTTCTACCCGTTCATCAAATAACCATGTTAAATAATGAGCGTAGCTGTAAGTTAAAGTTGGATCAATATCTTCCAGAGAAAAGACTCGGTCATCAGGTGAGTAAGGTTTAGACGCCATCATAGATATCAAAAAACAAATATACTATTAGTTCTAATCTTCCAAATATTAGTCCCTGGGCTCGCAGGGAAGCCGAGCATAAGAGCCATAACAATATTCCAACAGAAGAAGACATAATGCGCTCCCCTCCTTAATAATTTCAAGAAAAATTCTTTAATTAACTGCTGGACGAAAAATTCTCTTAGTTTTATTGAGAACAATTACCATTTGTAAACAACACATGTGAAAATTTATGGAAAACATACCCTCTGATGATACGCCTTTAAGCAGCGATCCGGAAGAAGACCTGCGGATGCAAAATGAATTTCTGCGGTTAAAAGTATTAGCTGAACTTGGGACAACGCTTCAAACAATCGAGAACCTCCCTCCTACCATTGAAAACGAATTCCTCAAAAATATATTGGCGTTCGAGTCGCATAATGCTAGGGCAAAACGCATCAGAGTTTTTGATTTGCTGGGAAGACCCGATTTCACTCCGTGCGCCAATCTTAATGACGACAATATTGAGAAGGCTCTAAATAGCATCATTAATTTATTGAGCGAAAAAAACATCGTTGTTGATTTTTTAGGAACCTATGAAAATCGAACAAAATACAGTTTTATCACAGAAGAATTGTTTGAACACGAAACCGACGACATGATAAGTATCGGAATGACCATGCACTTTATTTACGAAGAGTTTCATCCTAATCATCAGCTGGATATTGAAAGCCGGACGAATGAGTTTATCGCTGCTTTGTTTAAACAACAACTTCACGAGCAACCATGGACATTCTCGAAGCAGCTCATACATCCATCTGGAAAAACCTGGACTAAGTTCGAAATGGCTGACAAACTAAAAGAAGCATTTAAAACTTATTTGGGATTTAACGGATGCCAGCACTATATTTCTAATATTAGCTTCGACCTGAACCTCCCAACAGGAATAGGTTATGCTGAAGGAGCTGTCAAATACGTTGCCATTACGGAATGTCAGGAGTCGAAGCAAATTGAAGGTCCGTTTAAACTGTACTTTTCTCTTGAAGACGATTGGTGGAGTATATTTTATTTCTTATTCCCTGGTTTCGAAATCGAAGACAAGTAGCAACGAGTGTCCGAACTATTTTTCGAAAATAAATTTTTTATCTTCGTGACACTAAACCTATTTTAAAGCATTATGACACAGAATCCTCAGCTGGATTTAGCCTACAATTTTGTTCAGTTTACAGATAAAAATATCTTTTTAACAGGTAAGGCGGGCACCGGCAAAACCACCTTTTTACATAATCTAAAGAAGTCTACCCTTAAACGGATGGCCATTGTTGCTCCAACAGGAGTAGCAGCTATTAATGCCGGAGGAGTAACGATACATTCCTTTTTCCAATTACCCTTCGGACCACATATCCCCGAAAACAAAAACCAGCAGCTTAAGCGGTTTCACCGCGAAAAAATTAATCTGATAAAAAGTCTTGACTTACTGGTTATTGATGAGATCAGTATGGTGAGGGCCGACACGTTAGATAGTATAGATGAAGTTTTAAGAAGATTTAAAGATCATGGAAAGCCTTTCGGCGGAGTGCAATTGTTAATGATCGGCGATTTACATCAATTGTCGCCGGTTGTAAAAGATGAAGACTGGCAGATTTTAAAGGACTTTTATCCCAATCTATATTTCTTTAATAGCAGGGCGCTAAAAAAGACTTCGCATGTAAGCATTGAGCTTAAACATATTTACCGTCAATCGGACACCTTTTTTATTGATCTGTTAAATCGCGTAAGGGAGAACAAAATAGACGAGGAAGTTTTAAGTCAATTAAACCAGCGTTACATCAAAGATTTCAAGCCAGGCGACGATGAGGGCTATATTACCCTCACAACTCATAACAATTCGGCGCAAGAAATTAATGAACGCAAGCTATCTGAAATAAAAGAAAAAGCACATAAATTCAGTGCAACTATTGAAGGCGAATTTCCGGCATATTC
>CBFGOI010000195.1:0-3640 GCA_965650335.1 uncultured Pedobacter sp.
AAACCCGTCAATAACATCACTGTCATAGTGCACCTTAATGTAAACTCTACTTATTCCTATTTATAGAATGAGTATAACAATCATGGAAATAAGTATTGATTTTAGTGTGGGATTTTTTACATGCCGATAGGTAAAATATATGATCAATCCGAAAAAAACTACACTCATCATGGCGTGACCACTCGGAAAACTTAGTCCCCTGGCCCGTTCTAATAAGGGAATTATTGGCCTTTGCCTGTTGAAAAGCATTTTCAGCACACTCATTAAAAGTACACTGCTTAAAGAAATTGCCGGAATTTTAATGGAATACCATTTATGTTTCCTGATAAAGAGAAAATAGAGGGTTAACAGGAGATTTGCAGCTGTCATGACCTGATAGTTGCCGATTACACTTAAAGACACCATCACATGTGTAACATCTTCTTTTATAAACGACTCAAGAAAAACAAAGGCTGACTGATCAAAGTCTTTTTTCTTATCCATAAAGACATATTTTGCGATTGCTAAGAAAGCAACCAGTGACAGAAGAAACATTGAAATTGTGAGTACTGCTTCGGCGGTGAAAAGCATCACTCCTGCAATCATCCGACGATAAATTTTTCTTATTCTTCTTAGCATTCTATATTGTTAACTATTCAAAGTATCTCCATTGCAAATAAGCGCATAAGCCTTCTAATTCAGGAAAGATAGAAAAAGCGTTTACGCCCAGTACATTAAGATCCGTTCTTATATCCTGTAAATGTTCTACAGCCAGTTTTATTTTCAGCAGCTTTGTTGAAAAAGATTCAACCTTGTCAAGTTCACATTTATTTTCAATTTCCTCAGATGTTTGTATTGAAAAAACACCCGACTGGTTATTTATTCGCTGTTTAATAATCCTTGGTCTGAAAATCTTGGTAGCTTCTATCTCAAAAGGATGAGTTTGTTCTATCCCTAAAACATAATCTTCCGCATCAGCCATTAAAACCCACACGACAGAATTTTTTGCACCAAATAAGTCAGAGAATGCTTTATCGGTTGCAAACCAGAGCGCGGTTAAGGCATTGTGCGACCAATCTAGCAACCTCGTTGGCAAACCATAATGTTGACCTAAGGTGAGATAATCCCAGTCATCGTAAGATTGATAACCCTCAATAGGCAACCATAAATGTTTTATTAATGAAAATGATTTCTGAAAAGAAAAGTTTTATCTATAAGATAAAAGCATATTGCTGGGGCATTGTTTAACTTTGAACCTTGCATGCCCGCCTCAACTGGTGGGACGACAGGAAAAGAAAACTATGGATTTTAAATTAGGAGAATTTGTCCGCTTTGTGGATGAAAAACGTGAAGGATACATCACTAAAATCTTTGATGATGTTATGATCGGAGTGACGGGAGATGATGATTTTGAAATTCCAGTGCCTGCGAACAAAGTTACACGGGTACACGGACACATTTATAAAGGAATTGAGAATCAGGCTTTGGAAGAAAAGTCTGTATCGCCAAGCGAATTTAAAACCAGTGGTGTTTATCTTGCAATAGCACCCGATGCTGCTAAAGGATCCGTAGTTTATTTCCATCTGGTAAACGAAACTTCCTATCAGTTACTGGCAAGTTTAAGTACAGAAAAAAACCAGCTGGTTAAGGGAATATTCGCCGGCATTTTAGCTCCGAATTCCGCTTCAAAAATATATTCGGCATCATTAACAGAACTGAGTAATTGGCCAAAGCTTGTTGTGCAAGCGCTTTTTTACAGTTCTATGGAAGCAAAGCCGAAAGAACCTTTATTCTATGATGTAAAATTTAGCGCTAAAAATTTCTCAGGATCAAAAAAACATGTTCCCTTGCTAAAACAGGAGGCATGGAACTTCCAAATTGATAAAGAGGAAATTGTTATTGACGCTGAAAAATTAAAAGAAAGCTTTTTCAAAGCTCCGGAAGAAAAGAAAGAAATTGAAAAGCCTGCAAAAGAAATCGATCTCCATATAGAAAAACTTAGAGACGATTATCAATTTCTGAATAAAGAAGAAATTTTAAAAGTTCAGCTTAACCATTTTCAAAGAGCCCTGGAAGCTGCTATTGTTCATAAACTTCCCTCCATCATTTTTATTCATGGAGTTGGAAACGGAACTTTGAGGTATGAGATACAAAAAGTGATCACTAAACATCCGCAAGTAAAAACGTACATGGATGCTTATAAAGACCGATACGGGTATGGTGCGACCGAAGTAGTATTAAAATAAATTAATCTTCTTCTTCCTCCTCTTCTTTTTCCGGCATGTTAGCCTGATACGACTTAAAAGCTCTGCTTACTGTATCTTCCAGTTCCTTGATATTAAAAGGTTTTTGCAAGATATAGTCAGCACCTGCTTTTTCGGCAAGGGCATCAATATCATCATTCGCTGTAAAATATATTACAGGTATATCCGAATAGTCCACATTGTTTTTTATAATTTGTGTCGCTATAATTCCCCCTTCATCTGGTATTTTATGATCCATAAAAATTACCGCCGGGTTTATGGACTCAATTTTTTCGATAATATTATTACAATCCGGAATAGTGTAAACTTCCCAGTCTGCATCAGTTAAAACCAAGGCTACTATTTCAGAAATACTAACATCATCATCACATACTAGGACACGTCTCATTGGCTATTTTTATATTGAAGAACACAAAGATAAGCTTGTGCTTTGATTAATAATCAATTATACTGCCAGTCTGATGTTGAAATTCACAGACAAAAGTATTCTTGAAAACTTACGCAACATAACTAATAATTCATTAAGTTTTTCGAATAATAAAACACGATGTTCTTTTGTTATAGATACAGATTAAATCGGAAATTTAAATAAAAAAAAATCTCATTGAAACGTTCAGGAAGTGCTGATTTACCTCTTCATTACGGCCATGTTCCACCATGGCTAGCCGAACGTATGGCAAAACTTGGTCTTGCAATAACAGAATCTATCATTACAGAATACGGCAAAACTGAAGTACTAAGGCGACTCAGTGATCCATTTTGGTTTCAAAGCCTGGGGGCCGTGATGGGTATGGATTGGCATTCGTCCGGAATAACGACTTCCGTAATGGGAGCTTTAAAAAAGGCCATCAACCCACACTCTAAAGAGTTTGGAATTTATATCTGCGGAGGCAAAGGAAAATATTCTAAAGCTACCCCGAGCGAGCTAACGTCAATATCCGATCGTACAGGATTGGATGCAAACCATTTGATAAGGTGTAGCAAACTAAGTGCAAAAGTGGATAACACAGCCATTCAGGATGGCTTTCAATTATACATGCATAGCTTTATCGTTAGCGATGAAGGTCTATGGACGGTAGTTCAGCAAGGCATGAGAACAGGCAATTCGACAGCCCGCCGTTATCACTGGCATTCTGCAGAATTTGAGTCGTTTGTTGAGGAACCACATACGGCAATTTGCGGAATAAACCAGGGAAACATTCTTAATATGGTGGCCAAGGAGGCCAAAACGTCAAGGGACGGTATACTCGAACTTACGGTGGAAGCCCCCCAGAGGATGCTTGCTGAGATTCAAAAACTGGTTATGCCTTCTCATCATGACGTTCGTTCGAAGGATGTTGACCTGAAACGTTTAGGAAGCATGCTGTGGCTTGCTCATGAGAAACAACCGGCTGATT
>CBFGOI010000196.1:0-3640 GCA_965650335.1 uncultured Pedobacter sp.
TTAACAAATTTTACGATTCCAGAAATAGGATTTCTATTTACATGCACATTAATCGGCGACATGAAAATAGAAACCTGTATACGTTTGTCTTTAAAATACTCGGTTTCTTCGGTCTCTTCAATCACTACAACTTTACCATCGGCGGGACAAATAATATGTTTATCATTTTGTGCCCAATTTCTGCTGGGACTTCTGAAAAATTGTAAAATGATTATAAAAAAAGCAAACGATAGAATATAAACTAACCAGCGAATCCATTGAGAGTCAGGGTTGTAATAATGTACCAGCGCATTGACTATAAAAATAAGCAGAACAGTTAGAGCAAGAGATGTATATCCTTCTTTGTGGATTGTCATTTTTTTAAATTTTTCAAAGATGCTAAAAATAATATAAATTAGGTTTCAGAAGGAGCAGATATTGCGCGATAGATGTCGGTTAAATTACGCCCCAGGCCCTTATAGTCTAATCCATAGCCAACTACAAATTCATTTTGAATTTCAAATCCTACATATTCAATCTCGTCAATTTCTTTATGTAATGAGTTGGGTTTTAACAGTAGGGTACACACCGAAACTGAGGCCGGTTCCTGATCTTTTACCTTGTCTAGAAGATAACTTAAAGTGATACCCGTATCAACGATGTCTTCAACAATTATAACGTCGCGGTTTTTAAGATTTAAATCTAAGCCAATAACTTCTTTTACAATACCCGAACTAGTATCGGTGCCGTTATAGGATGACACTTTCACAAAGCTAACTTCAGAAGAGATGTTTATTTGTTTTATTAGATCGGCCATGAAGATAAAGCTGCCGTTTAATACGCCTAAAAATACCGGAACTCGATTTTCATAATCGACATTGAGTTGAATACCTAAAAACCTTATTCTTTTCTCGATCTGGTCATGTTCCAAAAGCAGGTCGAATTCTTTATCTTCTATTTCAATTTTCATCTGAATAAAATTTGGGCAATCACCATTAGTGATTTCGAAGATAGAAAAAATTATGTGCCGTTCTTTTTTTGTTCGCGTTCTTTGCGTCTTTGTTCACGTCTTTGCTGACGTATCTCTGCAGGGCTAAGAACTGTATCTCTGGAAATAAGTTTATTTGATCTTTGCTCTGACCGAAGGGAGTCAGGGGTTTTTCTGAAAATATTTTTGAAGAAACCGCCACCCGTTTGTTCATTATCTTCTTCGTAAAGAGAATCCACAATAACCGAATCAATGGGATCAACCTGGCGGCGCAAACTTTCTTTTAACATAACGCCATAAAAGCCGTAAGCGTTTGTGTCTCTGCTGGTATAACCACGCCTTGCCATCAAGCCGCCAATTAACTTAAAATATCCTCTTAGTGAATGACTCAAGCTACCATCCGCCTCAAAAAAGTACAACCCTTTTTTGGGCCGAGGTACTATCGTTGCAAGAAAAAGGCTTTCACCCAAGCTGAGATCAGATGGATGTTTGCCGAAATAGTACCTTGCAGCTTCACCGATTCCGTATACGTTATTGCCCCATTCTATAAGGTTTAGATAGACCTCGAACATTCGTTGTTTAGATGAGAGACGATTGTTTTCTATCATCCAAACCAGCAGAATTTCCTCCACCTTCCTGGCCATTGTTTTCTGCCTGCTTAGGAAAACATTTTTTACCAATTGCATAGAGATTGTGCTCCCGCCTTGCTTAAATGCCTTTTTCTTGAAGTTGGTGGCAATAGAACGTTGAAAAGCCTTTTCCACGAAGCCATTGTGAGTATAAAATGATGGATCTTCTGCAGTTAAGATAGCATTTCGAAGATTTGGCGCTATTTGATCGATCGGAACATAATCAGGGTTTTGAGGACCAATAATTATATCTCGCATGGGTTTGCCGTATTCGTATGGCGTATAAACAAAGCTGCTGTTTATCTTTTGCAAATTTGTCTTTCCCCACTTTAAAATTCTAAAATCACTGCTTTTTTGTAAGGATGAATTTATTCGAACGCTATCAGGGTTTTTAGAATCCAGAAAAAAGTCGAGATTGTATTTAAGTTTGCCTGCAACTTTAATCCCATCGAGAGATTCGAAGAGGCCCAATGGAAAAGAATCGAACAGTTGTTGAGCATTTAGCTGCTCAGTTTTCAACTTTAAAGTATAAGTCTTTTTAGGAGAGGTTGTGTATTTTATATAAGGATTAGCTGTGATATTTTTTAAATAGATAACAGAGGTGCTGTCTAATGCGATAAAATTTTCGCCAATAACAACGTCTGCATCAATTGCACCACTGGGCACTATGACGTTGTTTGCTGCAATCTTGGGATGATTAATTAAAAGGTTTTTAATTGCCCACGATCCATAGATACGAAAGTTATCGCCGTGCTTTGCTGCTTTTTTCAGCTCAGTGTAAACCGTATCAAAATTAAGTTTCAGGCCATATTCTTTTTCCAACAGCGCTAATTCAACTTTTCTATTTTCAGCATATAATTTGAATGCAAGTCTTTTTTTACCAGGCTCTACAGTACCATCGACATGCCAAACAGCTTCAGTATTGTTTAATAAGATTTTGGATTTCAGTTCACCGTCATTTATTGTTGCGGAAGATGTATAGAACCTTAGTTTATTCTGATTATGAGTGATTGCGACATCAAAGTCCGTAACCTGCATGTCGTCCGGAATCTTATAAAGAACCTGGTTAAGCAGATTGTTAGCCATTTCTGCCAGATCGGCTTTTGTTGTTTTAGTACTATCGCGGTTTTTTCTCTTAAATAAGAAATCATAGTTGCTTATACTGTCGTGTTTAACCAGGTTTATTTTTCCGCTTTTAATTTTTAATTGGGCTATTTTGAAATCGCCTGAGATAAGTGGCAATAATTTGATTCCGATTAACAGATCATTTATATTAATAAGGCTATCTCTATTTTCGGGTATAACCGAAACGTTCGAGAAGGCCACAGAAGTTAAGCCTTCAAAATGTGGATTACTGAACTTTAGATTAAGATTATAGTCCCTTTTAGCTTTGTTGACAGCTTTTGTAATTATGGTTTGCAAAACTGCTTCGCGTTTCGAGTAGGCAATTAAACCTCCTGTTAAAAGCAATAACAGCGCTGCTGAGAAAGAAATGATGGCAATTTTTATATACTTGGCGGGAATACGTTTAGGCATGTATAAACAAGACTTTGAGATTCATTGAATAGTATAAAAGAACGATTGAACGTAAGTTTTATTTCCAGAGTGTAAATATCTGTAAATTCAGTATGCAAACAAGCATAATAGTCATAGGTTTCATAAATTTGCGTCTCATACTGAATAGATGATTACAAAAGAGCTAGTATTACAAGCATTGAGTCATGTTGAAGAGCCGGATCTTAAAAAGGATCTTGTGACTCTGAATATGATTGAAGATATTATTATCGAAGGAAATAATCTTACCTTTTCGGTGGTTTTAACAACCCCTGCATGTCCGTTAAAGGCATTAATTGAAAATGCATGTCGCAATGCAATCGCTCACTTCATAAGTAAGGATGTGATAGTTGATGTGAAAATGACCTCCCGGGTAACCGCTCCAAAGAATCAGCCTCTTAGCAATATTAAAAATATAATTGTTGTAGCCTCTGGTAAAGGCGGGGTAGGAAAATCTACTGTTTCTGCAAATTTAGCTATTGGATTAGCA
>CBFGOI010000197.1:0-3606 GCA_965650335.1 uncultured Pedobacter sp.
CTGAAACGTTTAGGAAGCATGCTGTGGCTTGCTCATGAGAAACAACCGGCTGATTTTGAAGAGTTGTTGTTACTTGAAGGTTTAGGTCCGAGAACGCTTCAATCACTGGCTTTGGTAAGTGAAGTGATCCATGGTACACCTTCGCGGTTTAAAGATCCTGCTCGTTTTTCCTTTGCACATGGCGGCAAAGACGGACATCCCTTCCCTGTTCCTGTTAAAGTGTATGACGAAACAATCAGCGTGTTACAAAATGCCATTGAAAAAGCCAAAATCGGCAATTCGGATAAACAACAGGCAATCAAAAAGCTGACAGAAATCTCCCAGCAGGCTGAGAAAAATTTCCTTCCCAATGCAAACTTTGAACAGGTGATACAAAAAGAACGCACTGAATCATGGAAATACGGCGGAAGAACCGTTTTCGGGAAAGCAAAACCACCTAAAAGTAACCAGTTGAAGCTATTTTAAGAATTTTAGTGATTGAACAAAGCCGATCCGTCAAATTTCACCAAGAGTTAAATTTTTAATGCTTTGATCATCCGATCTTTCCGCTGCAAATCCTGTTTCAATTCAGTCTTAAAACCTTTAGTTTCCAGCATTGCAGTAGTTTCAGGGCCAAGGTTTTCATTTATTTCTAAGAACAAATATCCACCGGCAGATAAATGCTCTAAAGAGAATTGAACTATTGAATTGTAGAATACCAATGGATTCTCGTTAGGCACAAACAAAGCTTCATGAGGATCGTGTTGCAAGACGTTGGGATGCATATGTTCTTTTTCAGACTGCATGATATATGGAGGATTGCTTACGATAATATCAAACTGCTGCGCTTCAATTCCAAAATCAGCATCCAGAATATCTCCGCGCAATAAATTAATCTCCACTTGATTCAATACACAGTTTTCCTGCGCAACTTTCAGCGCCTCCTCCGAAATATCCATCGCAAAAATCTCGGCCGACGGCATATTTTTTTTTAAACAAATTGGTATACATCCACTGCCTGTGCCGATATCTAAAATGCGGCTTGAACAAATGCCCGCTGATCTAACACTCGTTAATATCCATTCCACCAGCTCTTCAGTCTCTGGTCTTGGTACTAACACCGACGAATTTACTTTAAACCGCAATCCATAAAAATCTGCCTCACCTAGAACATGCTGTAAGGGTTTTCCGAACCTTAATTCATCCAATATCCGGATTAATGAAGCTTCCTGTGCGAGCAATAAATCAGTGTTTTTGTGCAGTTGATAATAGCTTTTACTGATATGACAAACATGCTGAACTGCTAAGCAAGCAATTGCCTTTATTTCGTCATGATCATAAAATCCAGGCATCTGTTCTAAATAGATTTTTTCAATATCCGCTATTGTCATGGTGTAATAAATAACATGTAATCTTAATCAATAAAACCTTTACGACGTGTTTTTTGCTAATTTAGACCTTAATTTGGATAACACTTAAATCTTTCAATTTGTTAGCACACGAAAAATATATGCGGCGCTGCCTTGAACTCGCCCAACTGGGTTCGGGTAAAGTTAGTCCAAATCCGATGGTGGGCGCCTTAGTAGTGCACAACGATAAAATTATTGGAGAAGGATACCATGAAAAATTCGGACAGGCGCATGCGGAAGTAAATGCGATTAATGCAGTTATATCAAAACATCCGGATGCTGAAATGCTTTTCAAGACTTCGACAATGTATGTTAGCTTAGAGCCTTGCGCCCATTTCGGAAAAACGCCTCCCTGTGCGGATTTAATTATTAAACATGGGATTCCAAAGGTAGTAATTGGAAGTCCTGACCCGTTTGACCAAGTTAACGGCAAAGGTGTACAAAAGCTTAAGGATGCAGGAGTTGAGGTTATTGAAGGAATATTAAGGACTGAATGCAATTTTTTAAACCGAAGGTTCTTTACCAGGGTAACAAAACAGCGCCCATACATTATTTTGAAGTGGGCCCAAACCGCTGATCTGTTTTTTGCACCTAATAATGGATCGCAGAAATGGATAAGCTCGCCCCTTTCTAAAATACTCACCCATAAATGGCGAACCGAAGAAGACGCTATTTTGGTTGGGAAAAACACCGCTTTAATTGATAATCCTCAACTAAACGTTCGTGAAGCCCAGGGTAGAAATCCCATAAGAATTGTGATCGACCGGAATCTTGAGCTGCCCACACATTTATATCTTTTTGATTACAGCCAGGAAACAATAGTTTTTAACGCAAAAAAAACAGGAATCGATAGAAATATTAAATACCTGGAGCTGGAAGATTTTGACAACATTTTACCACAGCTTATTTGTTATCAGCTATACCTGATGGATATTCAATCTATAATTATTGAAGGCGGCGCTAAAACTCTCGACCTGTTTATTAAAGCCGGTCTTTGGGATGAAGCTCGTATTTTTACATCCCAGGATAACTGGGGAAAAGGAATAAAAGCACCTGAGATCAGTGGACCAATACTAAACGAACAAAAGATCGGTACAGATCTATTACAAACAATTCTATCAAATCAATTAATCTAAAAGATGCCTGTTTTACATTATAAAAACGCTCCGGTTCAGCACCCTGTAAAAGGGATAGAGAGAAGACTCGTTCACCTGGAAAAACTGCTTACCGCAGTTCTGGATTTCAGCAATGGCCCCCAAACGGAACCAGATCCGATGCATTCACATCCACATGAGCAAACGAGCTACATTGCAGAAGGGGAAGTATTGTTTTTTATGGAAGGTGAAGAAGTGCAGCATCTGAAGGCGGGCGATATGTTTTATGTCCCCTCTAATAAAATGCATTGCATTCAATTACTGACGGAAAAAGCAAGATTAGTAGATAGTTTTTCTCCAGTAAGGGAAGATTTTATTTAATAAACCCTTTGATTCTTCCAGGCATCTGTCATTTTTGGAAAAACCATATTCCGGCAGGTTTGTCTATTCATAAAAATAGACACGATGCAGGCATTTAAAACTCATTTCCCAATAAAAGGCGTCAGAACTGATGTAACTGTTACCCCGGTCGAAAAAAACATGTTTGCCATAGAGCTTGAAAGTGCCGATGCTTTTGAAGAGGATCGGGATCCGAAAAAAGAAACAGTCTCAAGCATGAATCCTCCAAATATGATTGTCCAGAGAACAAAATCACAGGACTGGATTATACTTGATGAAGGAACTTTCAACCTCAACCAGGAAGATTTACAGGAACTTGGAAAAGCCATTGAAAAGAATTCGCCCGGATTGATGTAGTTATAGAAAGCTTTTCAAGGCCAGTTCATAGCTTTGAAGGCCAAAACCTGTAATAATGCCTTTGCAGTTTTTGGCCATTAATGAAACATGCCGATAACTCTCACGAGCGTACACATTTGAAATATGCACTTCTATAACCGGAGTATTTATGGCTGCAATAGCATCAGCAATACCTATAGAAGTATGAGTATAGGCACCTGCATTCATTATCACGCCGTCGAAAGAAAAACCAACTTCATGCAGCTTGTTAATCAGTTCTCCTTCAATGTTACTTTGGAAATAATGAAGTTCAACCGAATCATATTTTGAACTTAATTCTTTAAAAAAAGGTTCAAAACCACTTTCTCCATAAATTGATTTCTCTCTTG
>CBFGOI010000198.1:0-3405 GCA_965650335.1 uncultured Pedobacter sp.
AAATATTGAATATCCGGCTTCCCGAAAGGTCGAATTCTTTTACATAAAATAAAGAGGCTTTCTTTGTTTGATGATCGAAACGAAAGACACCGGCATTCGTACCAATCCAGGCGTCACCATTTTCTGCAATTTTGATACAGTTACCACTTTTTATTTCCCGGTTCAGTAGGTTTATTTTTTTTGTCTGAAGGTTATACGAACACAGCCCATGATTGGTTAATAGCCAGACAAGGCCATTTTTATCAAAATCGAAAGAATACACACTGCAGGCTGAGGTTTGTTCCCCAAATTCCGATTCAAAATAAACCCTTGTTGCACCCGAATTTCCAGGCTCAAGGCATAGCAAGCCCAAACCTACGGTTCCAAAAAAAACATTTCCGGATGGATCCGTCTTCAAAGCATTTACAGGCGCATTTAAAATAGCTAGTTTTCCTTTCGGATCAAGATATTGAAGTCTTTTAAATTTAAAATTCTTCTCATCCAAAACTTCGGCACCCTTCATTGTTGCTACCCAAAGCTTTCCCTCCTTGTCCTCATCCATTGCCGTAATATGATTGTCAAAGAGAGATGTAGCATCACCAACGTGATTTCTAAATTTCGTAAAGTCATAACCGTCGTAGCGGTTCAGACCGTCAAAAGTTCCAAACCACATAAAACCATACTTGTCTTGATAAATCGAAGTAACGGTATTATTTGACAGCCCCTGTTCGATTCCAAGATATCTTATAGATTGACAGTGGGCTTGTTGAGTTATCCCCAGCAAAAAAGCTATAAAAAAAATGGCAAAAAAATTCATCAAAAGCCTGAGATTAATCATGTAAGAGACTGGTATTCAGATCCACAAAGAACTAAGATAAAGATTATAAACAACACCGGGGGTGTATAATTTTAAGCAGGTTTATAAAGGCACGATTTAAAAATATATTAAAAGTATCGGCCCCGAGAGCCGATGCTTTTAATATATTCTATCCTTTGCTTTTGTAATGCACTTCGGACAATCCTCTAAGCTTTTCAGCTGCAAATTCCGCTGTAATATCTCTTTGCGGATTTGCAAGCATTTCATATCCCACCATGAATTTTTTTACCGTGGCAGAGCGTAATAAAGGTGGATAAAAGTGCATATGCCAGTGCCATTCGGGATGAGATCCATCATTTACGGGTGCCTGATGCATTCCTGCTGAATACGGAAAGGAGGTTTCAAACAAATTATCGTAGCGTGTGGTTAACCTTTTTAGCGCATCCGCCAAAGCGCTTCTTTCCTCCTCAGAAAATTCTAACAGAGTGGTAACGTGTCTCTTACTAACGATCATTGTTTCGTAAGGCCAAACCGCCCAAAATGGGACTAACACTACAAAGTGCTCATTTTCGAAAACTATCCGCTTTTGCTCTTGCAGTTCAATTGCCAGGTAATCGCTTAATAGACTTCTGCCATGTTGCTCAAAATGAAGTTTTTGGTGCTGAGTTTCTTTATGAACCTCTACCGGGATACCATTTTGCGCCCAGATCTGACCATGAGGATGCGGATTGCTGCAACCCATAATTTCTCCCTTGTTCTCGAAAATCTGAATGTACTTAATGTAATTTATTTCAGATAAGGCCTTAAACTCTTCAGCCCACAGATCCACCACCTTTTTAAGACCAGGTAAACTTATTTCTGGTAAGGTCAGATCGTGTCTTGGAGAAAAGCTAATAACTCTGCAAAGGCCTTTTTGGCTATTGGCCACCAAAAGATTGTTCTTATTAAACTCCCCTTCAGGCGTGTCTGCTAATAAGGAAGAATAATCATTGGTGAAGACAAAACTCTCTTCATAGTCTGGATTTTTACTGCCATCAGCACGATCATTGCCAGGACAGAGATAACATTTGGGATCATAGGGCGGCCTGGTTGTATTTGGCAGATCTTCTACTTTGCCCTGCCACGGTCTTTTTGTCCTATGCGGAGAAACTAAAATCCACTCACCGGTTAATATATTCAGTCTGTTATGAGGATGTTCAGTTAGATCTAAGGTCATATTTATTTTATCTGAATGAAAAGGAGGTTAAAAAATCCAGCGAAATTATGTATAAATAATGATATTCAGGATAGATAACGCGAAGGTTGGTTTTGAAAAAGCGAACTCGCTTTAGAAGAAAAAGCCGGAAAAATGATCGAAGCTACGACGCTCGAGCTAAAAAAAGAGCTGTGCCCAACAAAAAAATCATAAAAATTATGACTATCTGTTAAGATAATGATAGACGAGTAAATATTTACTTAACACTATTTTAAAGATTTTAGCTCGAAAAATGATTTTTAAAAAAAGTTTTTAAAAACTGGTTTTTAAGAGAAAATAGGCGTTACTTACATAAATAGTATTCGTTTATGGCTGGTATCACGCTTGTTATTCTGTTAGTTCTTGAAGCTGTATCGATTGCATATTCGATGCATACAGCCCCTGACATGGATGAGGAAGAATTTTTCATTATCCCAGACGACAATATAAATCCCTAAACTTGGCTTTTAAGAAGCCAGATTTAAGAAAACCTACAAAAGAAAACGACCCTGAAAGGCCGCTTTTTTATGCTATCCATGTAAAAACGAATTTCGATTATACGAAATCAAATCAAATGGTTTTTCGGGTTTACTGAAAGGTTTTTTCTTTTTCCCTTCAATTTTCTTTGCGACAGCAGATGCAACCAAACCACCGATTAGATACAAGCCTGTAGTAAATACTTTTGTCTTTAATGTACGTGCGCTATAAGCAGGATTTAAGCCTAAAGACTTTGGTAAGAATACAGCACCCAAGCCGGCGGTCAATCCTGAGAGCGCACCTTTCGGCCATATATACTTTCTTTTGCCCGCTACGCCGAGGCTATAATAAATAGTGTTGCTTATTATGTCTCCGATTATAGCGATCTCATATAAATGCTTATCGTCGGGCACCGACTGATCGGTGCTTTTTATTCCTTTTTTTACCGCCTGCATCCCTAATAAATCCATTCGGGGCGCATCCTTGTCCATTCTTTTAACTATTTCGTGTAGTAAGGTGAGGGCACAAGCGCCTGCAAGTCCTCCTCCAATTGATGAGATCAATTTCATGATTGTATAAGAGGTTGCAGGGCCTTTTTGTTTAAAATTTTATCGCTTAAGCAAACAGATCGCTGCTTAAATAACGATCTCCCCTATCACAGGCAATAAATACGATGGTGCCGGATTTTAATTCTTTGGCTAATTCAACAGCAGCAAATGCAGCTCCTCCACTACTCATTCCTGCGAATATTCCTTCGTGTTTGGCTAAATTCCGGGTCATCGAAACAGCATCAGCCTGCGAAACATCCATCACCCGGTCGACCCGCCTAGGATCAAATATTTTAGGCAAATATTCTTCAGGCCAACGCCTGATACCTGGAATAGAAGACCCTTCAGTA
>CBFGOI010000199.1:0-3122 GCA_965650335.1 uncultured Pedobacter sp.
CGAACTTGGTACCTATTTGGTAGCGCTCATTCCCGTAAGGGGCAGTGCTTTTTTCGTACCTTATCTATTCAAATCTAAGGCAAATTCTACACGGTGTCCTGACAGCTCCTATGAGCTTTTTTCCTTCCTTACATTTTACATGCAAGAAAGGAAAAAATCGAGAACATCCACACCCTTTGGGTCAGATCCCAATAAAAGCATAAATTCCCGGCTTTATCCCCTGGTGCAGAGATGTTCGGCTTGTAGGCTCTGTTATAGTAACGGTCCTGATTTCTTAGGGTGAAGAGCTATACGAGGAGAGCAACAGTTATTCACCCTTAAAAAATCCATAACCCAACCTACTCCAAATATTTTACAATTCCCCTTGCGTATCTAATTTCTTCTACCGATATTTGCAAACTCTTTAAAGAGGTCAACTAAAAAAGATACACTTTATACTATAGTCATGTCGAGAATTTGTGATTTAACAGGAAAGATGTCAATGAATGGTTATAACGTTTCGAACTCGAACGTTAAAACCAAACGCAAATTTCATCCTAATTTGCACGTTAAAAAGTTTTTCATCCCTGAAGAAGGCCGTTGGATCACCCTCAAAGTTTCTACTTCAGCTATTAAAACTATTAACAAAAACGGTATCAGTGCCGTAATAAATAAATTCCTTAAAAAAGGATCCATTTAATCAATATTTAAAGAAAAGAAATGGCTAAGAAAGGTAACAGAGTTCAGGTTATATTAGAATGTACTGAGCAAAAAGAAAGTGGCGTACCTGGGATGTCTCGTTATATCACCACCAAAAATAAAAAGAATACTACAGAGCGTTTAGAATTGAAGAAATTCAATCCTTGCCTTAGAAAAGTTACTCTTCACAAAGAAATTAAATAATTGAGATAATAGAATCGAATGATTGATAAGGCAATCATTCAATAAATTCAACATCATCAATTCAATCATTAAGAAAACATGGCAAAGAAAGTAGTTGCAACCCTGAAAACCGGAAAAGGTAAAGAATACTCCAAAGTAATTACGATGGTAAAGTCTCCTAAAACCGGCGCTTACACATTTAAAGAAATTATTGCACATAACGATCACGTTAAAGACGCAATTGAAGAAGCAAAAAAAGTTTAATTACTTTTTTCTTTAAAATATAAAGAGCCGTCCCGATGGAAAATCAGGAGGGCTTTTTTTGTATTACGCTTATTGAATTTGCACATTCAATAATTTGCACATTTAACTATGGGACTATTTGATTTTTTCAAAAAGAAAGAAACTACGCAGATAGAGCAGGAAGCTCTGGAAAAAGGTCTGGAAAAAACCAAGGAAGGTTTGTTTTCCAAACTTACTAAAGCGGTAGTAGGCAAATCTACGGTCGACGAAGAGGTTTTAGACGAACTTGAAGAAATTCTTGTTACTTCCGACGTTGGAGTAAGCACAACCCTAAAAATAATCGGACGCATTGAGGAACGGGTTGCCCGCGATAAATACATCAATACTTCCGAGCTGAACGGAATTTTACGGTCGGAAATACAGGAACTGCTAGCCGAAAACAATAGCAGCGACTTTGAAAGCTTTGAATACGGCAGTCACAAACCGTATGTTATAATGGTCGTTGGAGTAAATGGTGTTGGAAAAACCACTACCATCGGCAAACTGGCCCATAAACTAAAGGCGACAGGCAGTAAAGTAGTGCTTGGCGCTGCCGATACTTTTCGTGCGGCAGCTGTAGAACAACTTAAACTTTGGGGAGAACGTGTCGGCGTACGGGTGGTTGCTCAGCCAATGGGCTCCGATCCTGCTTCCGTAGCATTCGATACCTTGCAGTCTGCCGTGGCAAATGGCGAAGATGTTGCCATAATTGACACCGCCGGACGTTTGCATAATAAAGTTGCCTTGATGAATGAGCTCACAAAAATCAAGAACGTAATGCATAAGGTTGTCCCTGGCGCACCACATGAAATCCTTTTGGTTCTGGATGCCTCTACCGGACAAAACGCCATCGAACAGTGCAAGCAGTTTACACAAGCTACAGATGTTAATGCTTTAGCTTTAACTAAATTAGACGGAACCGCGAAAGGCGGCGTTGTTATAGGCATATCCGATCAGTTTAAAATACCGGTAAAATATATAGGTGTTGGCGAAGCAATGGACGACCTGCAATTATTCAATAAGAAAGAGTTTGTTGAGAGCCTGTTTAAATAACAGAAATTATTAAATTTGAGTATGAGCAACAGCATTATCATCCATACAAAAAACGCAAAGGAGCTCTCTTTTTTACAGGAGTTTGCAAAGAGAATGGGATTCAGTGCTCAAATTTTATCGGATGAGGATAAAGAAAATCTAGGGCTGGCTGAAGCAATAAATCAGAATAATCCCATCGACTCTCTACACCTTAATGAAGCCATTGCTTATTATCAATCTTTAAGCAAAGCAGAATAAGTGCGAGTCCTTTTTAATAAAAAGTTCTTAAAAGACCTGGCAGCTATTCCAACAAAAACGCGATCGACTGTTGAGGACTTAGTTTTTAAAGAAATACCCGCTTACACATCGGCTTCAGAAATAAAAAATCTGAAGAAAATAAAAGGCTTTATCCATTATTACCGGCTTAGAATAGGAGATTATCGAATCGGCCTGAAAATCAACAACGACGAATTAAGCTTTGAGAGAATACTCCATCGCAAAGAAATATATAAAATCTTTCCCTAAATTATAAGCAGCGATTAGTGATGAAGACTAAACAAACAAAAACAGTTACAAGCAGCAAACCTAAAGTTAACGTAATCACACTAGGTTGCTCTAAAAACGTATACGATTCTGAAGTCTTAATGGGCCAGCTGAAAGGCAATGCCATTGATGTAGTACACGAGTCGAATAAGATCGGGAAAGACGATATCATCGTAATTAACACCTGTGGGTTTATCGACAACGCCAAGCAAGAGTCGATTGATACCATACTCCAATACAGCGATCTGAAGGAACAGGGAAAAGTTGGAAAAGTAGTGGTTACAGGCTGCCTTTCTGAGCGGTATAAACCAGAGTTAGAAGCCGAGCTTTCGAATGTTGACGCCTTTTTCGGAACGAACGACCTCCAGAATATTCTAAAAAACCTGGGCGCTGATTATAAATAC
>CBFGOI010000200.1:0-2882 GCA_965650335.1 uncultured Pedobacter sp.
TAAATCTAGTATTCAAACTCTGTTCGAAATCAAACGTTTAATTCAAAAGCAGGATCCCAAAATCGTGTCTTAAAATCAACTACCACACCATCTTCCACCTCCACACCTTCACTTCTTAACATTTCCTCCATCAAATTTGGAGTAGGAAAATGACCTTTACCACTCAGCATCCCAAATCTGTTCACCACCCTGTGAGCAGGAACGGGAGGTTTTGCTGTGCCTGAAGCATTCATCGCATAACCAACCATCCTGGCTGAACCTTTGGTGCCAAGATATTCTGCAATAGCCCCATAAGAGGTTACCCGCCCTGCAGGAATGTGTCTTGCGACTTCATAAACCCGATCAAAGAATGTATCGCTATTAGTCAAAGGAAAACTGTATGTAGTTTATATTCTTATCTTTAGCAAGATACTTCTTTTCATAATACGTTTTAATCGAAAGTATCTCATTAGCAAATGCAGATTTATATAAATCCTCGGTCCTGACTTTAAGTTTTAAACCGAGCTCATTTATTTTGTCGAACGTATAGGCATGCAGCTGGTCGTTGTCTGTTTTCAGGTGAACAACTCCATCCTGAACGAGAATCGACTTATATTTCTCTAAGAACTTAGGAAAAGTTAAGCGTTTCTTTTCGCGGCTATCTTGGGGCTGCGGATCAGGAAAGGTTATCCAAATCTCGGATATTTCATTTTCGGCAAAATAATCCAAGAGGTTCTCTATTTGAATTCGCAAAAAAGCGACGTTGTGAATGCCTTCTTCGATAGCGGTTTTCGCTCCACGCCAAATTCTGTTTCCCTTATAATCTATTCCGATGAAATTTTTATCAGGGAACAGTTTAGCGAGATTAACAGTGTATTCCCCTTTCCCACACGCTAATTCTAAAATAACAGGATTGTTGTTGTGGAATTGGGAAACAGCCCAGTTTCCTTTCAGAACTTTTCCTTCGTCAAGTTGTTTAACATTCGCAAAGGTTGCTATCTCAGCAAACCTTCTTAATTTATCTTTACCCATAATTAAAATACGTCGCAAAAATAAAGTTTTATCTTTGCCGCAACAGCAAAACATACGTGGAAAAAAACGCTAAAATTTATATTGCAGGTCACCGTGGAATGGTGGGCTCGGCTATTCATAGAAAACTCGAGAAAGAAGGCTTTACGAATATTATAACCAGGAGTTCGAAAGAGCTCGATTTGCGTAATCAACAAGCTGTAACGGATTTTTTCTCGGCAGAAAAACCTGATTACGTATTTTTAGCCGCGGCCAAGGTTGGCGGTATTGTAGCAAACAACACCTACAGAGCAGATTTTTTGTATGAAAATTTGATGATTCAAAACAACGTCATTCATAATTCTTATTTGAATGGAGTTAAAAAACTGATGTTCTTAGGTTCAAGCTGCATCTATCCAAAGTTTGCCCCGCAACCGTTAAAAGAAGAATATTTACTTACAGGTTTGCTTGAGGAAACGAATGAGCCTTATGCCATCGCTAAAATTGCCGGCATTAAAATGTGCGATGCTTATCGTGCCCAATATGGCTGCAACTTTATATCAGTAATGCCTACCAATTTGTATGGCTATAATGATAATTACCATCCTCAAAACTCTCACGTTCTTCCTGCTTTGATTCGCAAGTTTCATGAGGCGAAGCTGGAAGGAAAAGATAAAGTTGTAGTCTGGGGTACCGGAAGCCCTTTCAGGGAGTTTTTATTTGCTGATGATTTGGCTGATGCCTGTTTTTATCTGATGGAAACATACAATGAGCCAAATTTGGTCAATATTGGAACAGGGGAAGATATCTCAATAAAAGATTTGGCATTGCTCATCAAACGCATAATCGGTTTTGAGGGACAATTAGAATTCGATTCGTCCAAGCCAGACGGAACACCGAGAAAATTGATGGATGTTTCAAAACTTCACGCGGCAGGATGGAAACATACCATACAGCTCGAGGAGGGAATTAAGCTAGCATATCAGGACTTTTTATCACATGAAGAAATCCAACAAGCCGGTTAGACCGGCTTGTTGGATTTTGTTTTAACGAAGAGTAAATCCTATCGATAGATTAATTACCCGGTGTTTAGCAGTCTCTCCCTCAACATTACTTAGGTCGTTTAATCCTAAACCATATCCCAAACTAAAAAAACGTCCATTTAGAAATTCATAACCGGCTAACATGTTAATTCCATAGTCGACTCTTTTCATTTCATCTTCTCCATCGCCAAAATCAATTTTACCATCAGTTGGCTGAGATATGTCTTCACTTGTACCCGGTCCGTCAACCTGGAAATGTCCTTTATTCTTCGCCGATAAAGCATAGGCCACATAAGGACCTGCTCCAAGCAAAAAATGACCCGGTGCAGCATCAAATTTTCCCATTATATTTAAGGGAATTTCAATATACGACACACTTACCTTCGATTTCAGTGAGACGCTATAATCATTTTGATTGGCAGAATAATCAACTTTATATCCTTTATTAGTAAAAAATAAGCCCGGCTGCAAGTAATACCTTGAATTTAATCTCACTTCTGTCATTCCCCCGAAATTAAAAGAAGCAATGGAACGTGGAACAATGCCCGCATCAACGGTTTGGCCGGTACTTTCCATACTGGCCAAGTTAGCACCAGCCTTTATTATGATCTTTTTTTGCGCAAAAAGAATAAAGCTGACAAGGGTAAAGACTGTAGTTAGTAGATTTTTTTTCATAATATGTGATAAGGTTATCGCTAAGGTAGTGTTTATTTCAAAAATGAGCGGGTGATCTTTCGAGCGCGATTCTACAAAAAATACAGTAAAAAAATAGCAAGCGACTTGCCTTACAGGGAGATCGAGTTTATACTACACAAAAAAAGCCGGTTAAACCGGCTTTTTTATTCTAATATG
>CBFGOI010000201.1:0-2805 GCA_965650335.1 uncultured Pedobacter sp.
AATCTATGATCCGAACCTTAAAAGAATTTAGAACTGAGAAGCTAATCGATGTTGTTGATGGAAGTATTCTTGTGTTGAATGAGAATAAATTAAGACATCTGTTATACTAATAGACCTCTCAAAGAAGATTTCGGTGTATTACACTGAAATCTTCTTCATTGCTTCAGGAAATACAAGGAGCGGAAGTTGCGCGCTATCAATCAATAACTTGGTGGTGCTGCTATGAAATAAACGGTGAAATACGTTTTCTTTTCGATGTATTACCCCTAATATATCGATTTTGCTTTTTAGTGCGAATCGGCGAAGGTCATCGTCAACATCTGTCCCCTGGATATTCTGGAAAAGAATTTTTGGATATTCGATATTTTCGGTGATATCATACAAAGCAAGTTCTACCAAACCTTCTTCACTATAGTCATTTTGATGATCATTGCTAACTGAAACATGCGCAAGTACTATGTCTAAGTTATATGCACTCTTGAAATCTGTTAAAAATAATAAAGGCGAAAGCTCTGGCTGTTTGAGATCTGTTGCAATTGCTATTCTGCTGATATCTTTTATGGGTGCTCCCGGTGGAACAAATAACACCGGACAGGTTGCCTCACTGATCACCGAGTAGGCGTTCGTACCAAATATAAAATTGCTGAGGCAGTCTTCAGTTTTTGCCCCCATTACGATTAACCAAATATTATTATGATCCGGTATGTCTTTAAGTGAAGATCCTAAATTTCCCACATTTCCGGGCTTGGAAAGACACTTGATCTTGGGTTTAAATTCTTCAGTCGTATGTTCTTCTGTTTTTTGTCTATAGGTATTCGCGAGCTCCTTTATTTGCTTTTTGCTTTCGCCCTCAATGCTAAAGAATTCCTCAAGGGCCCATGTGAGTTTCTGCCTAAGCGTTACATGTTCAGCCGTAAAGACGTTGCAGAGCAGTATGTTTGACTTTAATTTATACGAGAGATTTAGCGCATACTCAGCTGCGTGATCGGCTTTTTTTGAGAAATCAGTTAAAACCAGTATCGTTTTCATCCTATCAGCCCCCTAACAATTAACATATAAATCTTCACTTATTCTAGAATATTGCGGTTGATTTTTATCAGGGACATTATTGATTATCAGTCAAATGCAAGATAAAATTGGGCGATGCTAAATGGTGTGTATTTTGTTGAAATTAGAAAAGGAATCAGGTTCAAAAGTTGTGCTAGAAGAGGAAAAAGCTTGTTTTGAGGTTAAAAAAATTTTAATGCACATTCTACCATGCTCTTCTTAATCTGATAATTCCAGATGATGTCGGATCAACCGAAATAGTTGTCTCTGATTATTTCAAACGGCTAGGCCATAATCACAAAGAGAATATACACATAGAGTGAGTGCAGCCTCCTACCAAGCAGGGGACCTGTTCGAGACAAGTTCGGACCAAGTCCACTAAATAGTGGACTTGGTCCGAACTTGGTACCTATTTGGTAGCGCTCATTCCCGTAAGAGATACTGCTTTTTCGTACCTTACCTTATTCGAATCTAAGGCGAATTCTATGCGATATCCTGACAAATTGAAAACCAGGGCGAATTGGCTGTTGCGCAAAGACAGACGTTGATATAGGCTGCTCGTCTGAGCTTTTTTTTTCCTTACATCTTAAACATTCAAGCGACCCCACATGCAAGAAAGGAAAAAAATCGAGGACATCCACAACTTTTGAGTCAGATCCTTAGAACGTGAACAGTTTCTACTACCCGGGAAATAGTTTATTTTTTTAGATGGTATGCTACAACTATAATGATCAACCCAAGAGTTAAGGATATAAAATGCTGCCAAAAGGGATAGATAAATACTATTTCTACTAAACTCCAGATACAAATCAGGGTTCCACCTGCAATAGACCAAATAAAACGCTGAGGATGCACTTGGATGGTGTACAGAACAGCAATAAGGTTAATACTTCCTACAAAGGATGTTAAAATTAATCCAGGCACCTTGAAGTTCTTGAAGGGTGTACCGCTCAGTAAACTTACCTGTAGATTTAGTGTTTCACCTTCCGGGTGTGATATCATTTGTAATCCTGAAAGCAAACTGGAGATCGTTATTACTAGCACCAGTAGAAATAGAAACGATTTCATGGCTCCGAAATTTAACGAATGATAAATTCTACTATTTCGATACGTGTATCGCGATATTTTTTACAGGTATGTTCAAAGGAAGGAGAAATATAAATTGTTCCTTTTGATATTGATCATTCCACAATCTGATTATTATCACGGTGGTTTTGTGAAGCTTATAATGCGAGATATGCCATTGTTTGTTGCCTATTTATTCCGTTGTGGTTGATTAGAGTCAGATCTTGTTCTGACGCTAATCATTCAACAAGATCTAAATTTTCTGTTTTTTTGAATAAAGAATTTACGACACGATCATACATATTAAATCTCTCTAGTTATGAAAACAGATCTTCAGATTCAAAAGGATGTAATAGAAGAACTTAAGTGGGAGCCCTCAGTAAATGCGTCTCACATCGGTGTTGCTGTTGACAATGGCATTGTAACACTTTCGGGGACGGTTGATAGTTACGCTGAAAAGTTGGGTGCAGAAAAAACTGCTAAGAGAGTTGCAGGAGTTAAAGCAGTTGCAGAAGATATTCAGGTTGGTATTTCTGCGGGAGAGCGTAAAACAGATGCGGAAATTGCTGAAGCTGTACTGAACGCTCTAAAATGGCATACTACCGTGCAGGATGAAAAAATCAAAATTAAAGTTGAGGATGGCAATGTTAACCTTGAAGGACAAGTCGATTGGGCTTATCAGCGCAATACGGT
>CBFGOI010000202.1:0-2772 GCA_965650335.1 uncultured Pedobacter sp.
TCAAGCATCAGGAAGAAATTACCGATAATAAATCGACAAATTCTGATAAAGCAGAAGAAGTTGTAGTTGAAATTGAGATTCCCGGAATTGAGCAAATAAAAGATACTCAACCCGAAATTCAATCAATAATTCAAAATACTTCTTCCAGATTTTATTCCCCATTGGTTAGAAGTATTGCTGCCGAGGAAGGTCTTTCGAACGATGAACTTGAAAAAATTCATGGATCTGGTGCAGATGGCCGCGTAACTAAAGAGGATATTTTTAATTATTTAAGAAACCGCTCGGCTGGTTCAGCTAAGAAAGAACAACCGCAAACTGAAATTTCATCGGATGCTGGCAAAAGTTATGGTACATCTCCAATAGTTTCTGGCAATGATGAAATTATTGAGATGGACAGGATGCGGAAACTTATTTCTGAACATATGATGATGAGTTTGCAAACTGCGGCTCATGTCACATCCTTCGTCGAATCTGATGTTACCAATATTGTTAAGTGGAGAGATAAAAACAAAGCCGAATTCGAAAGGAAAGTCGGTGAAAAAATAACCTACACACCTATATTTATTCAGGCAGTCGCAAAGGCCATCAGAGATTTTCCGATGATTAATATCTCTCTTAATGGCACTCAGATAATTAAAAAAACTGATATCAATATCGGTTTGGCGGCTGCTTTACCTTCCGGGAATTTGATCGTTCCAGTGATCAAAAAAGCAGACCAGCTAAATTTAGTTGGTTTAACAAAGTCTGTTAACGATCTGGCAAACCGGTCGCGAAGCAATAAACTTCAGCCTGACGAGGTTAAAGACGGAACTTTTACGATCACAAATATCGGTTCTTTCGGCAATATAATGGGAACTCCTGTTATCAATCAACCCCAGGTTGCTATTTTGGCGATTGGAGCAATCCAAAAAAAGCCTGCGGTTATAGAAACCGAGTATGGAGATATGGTGGGCATCCGCCACAAAATGTATCTCTCTCTATCCTACGACCATAGAATAGTTGATGGCGCCTTAGGTGGAATGTTTTTAAAGAAAATAAGTGACTATCTCGAAGCCTGGGATATCAATTACGAAATATAATTGTATCGATCAGCTTCCTAAGGATTCAAACTGTAGGGGCTTTCAGTTTACTCTAATTTGAAATCTTTTTGCAAGTGAACTGCCGAATGCTCAGTAGCGGAACTTTTTAGAAACTTTATAATTTCATAAGTCAATATTCCAGTTTCGATCAAGAATCCATCATGACCATAAAAGGAGTCGATCTCCAGATATGCTGCTCCGGGGATTTTCTCGGCCAATAATTGCTGTTCAGAAGGAGGGAACAATAAATCGGAGCTAATCCCAATTACCAAAGTCTTTGCAGTGATCTGTTTCAATGCATCTGAAACAGAACCTCTGTTACGCCCAACATTATGGCTGTCCATGGCCTTACTTAAATACCAATAACTGTAGGCATTAAAACGTTTAACTAATTTATCACCCTGATAATTTTGATAGGAAGATGCTTTAAATTCGTCTGTTTTGTCGGCAGTATCTTCCTTCTGGGATATTCCGTAGGTTTGGTAGTTACGATAGGATAAAAGAGCAATACTCCTCGCTGCCTTTAATCCTTTCATTCCGCCATCAGGAGTATTTTCAAAAAAACTCGGGTCGCTCGCAATTGCCAGTCGCTGACTTTCATTGAAAGCAATACCCCAAGGTGAATGAACGGCGTTGGTCGCCATTAATATCAGCTTCTTAATGCGATTCGGTTCTGATATCGCCCATTCTACAGCCTGTTGTCCGCCTAACGATCCGCCAATCAAAAGACTTATGTCATTAATTTCCAGGTGATCTGCTAAAAGTTTGTGAATAGCAGCCATATCTCTCACATTAAACATCGGAAACGATAAATAATAAGGCTGTTGAGTTTCCGGGTTTATACTTAAGGGGCAGCTGGTACCGTAATGCGATCCCAAGACATTGGGACAAACAATATAGTAATCCCTGGGATTAAAAATATCGTCCTCTCCAAATAAGCCATTCCACCAATCAAATACATCCGAGTTGGCTGTCAACGCATGAGAAACCCAGACCACATTATCTTTTTTTGCATTCAGTGTTCCAAATGTTTGATAAGCTATCTCCAGGTCTGATATCTCAGCTCCATTTTCAAATGTAAACTTGTTTGTATATGTGAATTTTCTTGTGCTCATGTTTTAGAAAAATGTAGAAGTGTTTTTCACTTCATGCATCATAAAATTTCGACTTAATGTTTAGTGATTAAAGCAATTAATAAGTCAAATACATTCGAAGAAGATTCACATTAACAGTTGTTGGATTGGATAAGAAGGGGAGAGACAATGTCTTTTCGTTGTTCATGGTTTTACATAATTTATATCTTTCCCGGTGTTTCCGGGAACAGGATTTGGCACCTTTTCCGACACTATGCCGGTTAGGTTGTCAGCGGGTCGTGGAGCCTGTTCTCTCACCGCTTCTTTATAAATCAAAACCTTTTGAGGGGTAATGACAGAAATTTATTTCACTAAATTGCCCAAATATACACCCAAATGCACTATTTGCCAAAATTATTCCTGATTATTTTAAAGCCTGTTCAAGGTCGGCTATTAAATCATCGATAAATTCTAAGCCTACTGAGATACGGAGCAGGTTCTTTGGCGTCTTGGTGTCGGGTCCTTCCATGGATGCGCGATGTTCAATGAGACTTTCAACACCGCCGAGACTGGTAGCCCTGGTAAATAGTTTTAATTTGTTGGAAACACTCCTTGCATCG
>CBFGOI010000203.1:0-2461 GCA_965650335.1 uncultured Pedobacter sp.
AGTTTGATAGGCCTGTATGCAACATCTGCAAATGATATACAGCCATAAGCAAAAGTTTAAGCCGTCTTCGCTGCAAAGCGGAGCGGCTTAATTGCTATAACCCTTAAGAAGCATTTAAGCATAATTAGAAGGCCTTTCCCTGGCTTCTCAAGTTGTCTGCGTTTAAATAGTTAAACAAATGCCGGAGTTCGTTTCCCCGGTGTCTTATTTGAGTTTTTAAAATTACGTGGCATTAAATTAGACATTTCTTGCTCCTGCCAATAATTTTTTTGTGTATTTTCGTCTTAACCAATTTCAAATCATTATATCTCGGGCTTAAATCTAGGAATTCCGCACAGGAATGAGATAAGGTTTGATGAAGTATGTGAGTTTTTTGTACTATAACTGTTCCAGAACAGGCGCAGTTAAAACTGACCAACTATTATGCTAAATAGCTTGATATTGAAACGATCTTTCTGGTTTTGCTTAATTTTTGTATGGATAGTGCAATATGCATCCGCGCAGCAGAAAAAGATAAATTTTACTTCACTCACCTCGAAAGACGGATTATCGTCTAATATAGTTACTGCGATATTAAAAGATCGTCAGGGTTTGATGTGGTTCGCTACTGAAGATGGATTGAATAAGTACGATGGAACCAGCTTTACTGTTTACAGGCACAGCGATACAGATCCGAACAGTTTACCGGCAAATTATGTGGTTTCGCTTCACGAGGACCGGTCAGGAAACCTCTGGATTGGAACCAACGGAGGGTCCTTGGTTATTTATGACAGGAAAAAGGATCAATTCAAACGTTTAACATCATTTACTGGGTTTAATGCACGTAACAATGTTATCCAGGCTCTTTGCAGTGATTACCTGGGACAGGTATGGGTAGCAAGCTTTGCTGGCTTGAGCGTGATTAACCCCAAAACAAAGACAATTTCGGGCTTTACTACAGACCGTTCTGGCCGTGGTAGATTGTCGACCACAAACGTGAGTACTATTTTTGAGGACAGCAAACGTCGGCTTTGGATAGGAACGGATGAGGGTTTGTTCCTGTATAATCGAGAACAAAAGTCTTTCTCTCATCTCAAGCACTCGCCTGGGGTGGTTACAAGTCTCGTTGGTAATTCAATAAGATGTATCGCGGAAGATGCTGCGGGTACTATTTGGGTTGGTACGGAACAGGGCTTGAGTATGTTGCTTCATGATGGAAGAAGCTTCAGGAACTTCCGGCATATAGCCGGCGATAACAATACCCTGACGAGTAATGAGGTGTACTCTGTCGCCGCTGATTCAGAAGGTAAACTTTGGCTTGGCACAGAAGAGGGGCTGAATATTCTTGATATAAAGTCGTTGAAAATCGATACCTATAAACCCGACAGCCGGGATATTCACAGTTTAACTGCAAAGTCGGTACGATGTGTTTATATTGATAAACAAGGAATTTACTGGCTTGGAACGTTTAAAGGAGGTATCAATAAATACGATAAAAATCTGAGTCTTTTTAATTCGAAACGAAGTAATCCCTTTGATGTAAAGGCGCTAAGTGGTTCGAATGTGACCTCTTTTGCCGAATGGGCTGATGGTAGTGTTTTTGTAGGAACAGACGGGGGAGGTCTCAATTTGTTTCAAAGGCGGACCGAGCTTTTTAGTCATTATAATCTGCGGCCTCGAGAGAATGAAACACATTCTAATCACCTGAGTATCCTGACCCTCGAGATGAGCCGGGACAACCGCTTATGGATAGGCACCTATTCGGACGGCCTTTTTGAGCTCGATCCCCGCACGGGCAAATACCGGCAGTTTGTTCGGGGAAATTCGCCCGGTGCCCTTACCAACAATAATATATTTTGCCTGAAAGAAGATTCAAAAGGAAATATATGGATAGGAACAAACGGGGGAGGAGTGAATGTGTATCACCCGGAGTCGGGAACGTTTAGTAATTACCACAGAGACTCTCCATTTGCAGAAGCCGTGACTCTGCCTGGAAATGCCTATATACGTGCTATTGAAGAGGATAAGACGGGTATTATCTGGATAGGCATGTATGGTTCAGGAATAGCGGCTTTCAACCCTAAGGAAAAGTCGGCTAAACTTTACGACCGCAACACCAGTAAGCTTCCAAGCAATGTAGTACTGTCTCTATTCGTCGATGACAATCAAAATGTTTGGGCTGGTACCCTGGGAGGAGGCTTGAGTTTGTTCGATAGGAAGAAAGAACAGTTTATGTCTTTTTCTGAAAGAGACGGCCTGGCTAATGGTGTCGTTTATAAAATTCTGCAAGATAAAAACGGGCTCTTATGGCTAAGCACAAATTCCGGGATTAGCAGCTTCGATCCGAAAACAAGGAAATTCAGGAACTATGACAAATACAATGGTGTTCAAAACAGTAATTTTAACCAGGGAGCAGGTTTGAGATTATCTACTGGCGAGATGTATTTTGGCGGATTAGACGGCTTTAACTATTTCTATCCTA